>NZ_DAHVNP010000019.1 GCF_027319265.1 Ferrimicrobium sp.
GATATTCAGGGCCGGGATAGAGATGGTGGCGACCTCGTTGGGGAGGGTGGGGTTCCAGGGGACCGAGGTGTAGGTGGGGCCAGCAGAGGATGTAGTGGGTTTGGCCTTGGCGAGCTTGATGGCTCGTTGGTGATCCTTCACGGTTAGGCGATGGATCTCGGCTTTCGGGGAGTTGTGGATCCCCTCATAGGTGAGGACTCCCCCGACGATGATGGCGAGGGAGGCACCAAGGGCGAGGACTCTGGTGGTGAGTCCTCGCCCTTGGTGAGTAGTTCGTTGGTGTCTATGCGACCTCATCGGTTGTACCGTAGTTGATTTTTCCCTTGCGCTTGCGCTCGATACCTAGGTAAGCAAGTCCTGCGACGCCAAGGCTTGCAATACCGATGCCAATGGGGAGGGCATTGGTGGTGCTGGTTGGAGCATTCGGGGGACCCGTGACCAGTTTGACTGGGACCGGGGAGGTGGATGAGGACTTGGTGGTGGGTGATGAAGAGTTCGTGGATGAGGACTTGGTGGTGGCCACCGTGATCGTGAGGGTTGCTGGCGCACTGGTAATCGAAGTCCCAGTCAAGGTCTGAGCTCTCGCGGTAGCAACATCGGTCACCTTACCGTTGGTGATGTCGGCGCTTGTCACGGTGTAGGTACCGGTACAGGTGACACTTGCGCCAGCCGCGAGTGACGTGGCTGGGCAAGAGACCGGACCAGCAAGACTCTCTCCAGCGACCGACTGATCATCGACCACAGAGAGGTTGCTTAATGTGGTGTTACCCGTATCGGTCACAACAAAGTCATAGGTAATGCTCTGGCCCACCGTGGTTATGGGGTTCGGAGAACCAGAGGCCTCCGCTTTCACGAGGGAGAGAGACGGGGAACCATCCAAACTCGGGGTGCTAGCACATCCGGGACCGCCACTAATGACAAACTCGCCAGACCAGCCAGAACTCACGACAGCCGTTCCACTAATCGGGGCTGCACCGGGCTCATAGACCAAGTAATGACCGCTCTGACCGTCGAGGCTACTCAAGCCCACTTGAGTTGTGTAGGTCCCAGAACCATTATCGTACTGCCAAGTAATCGTCACATAACCCGGAACGATATCACCAGTTTGCAGGCCATTAAGGATAAACAACCAGTCAGGCGCCGAAGTCCCACCTTCGGATCCCAGGGAACAAGAATTGGGCACCCCATTTGTGATGCCAGCGTTATGAAGGCTCACGGTTCTCGTGCTCCCGGATGTCGTGGCTTGGGTTACAGAGGTCTTTGCAACGTCCTTAGCCTTCCCGTTTGTGTGAGCGCTACTGAGCGCGAACGCAGGCAACCTCGAGCTAGATCCGAAGGAACCTGATCCGAGCGATACGAGACCCACGGACGCACCCACCACAATCACCGCTATCATCGGCTTGACCAACGCACCAGCGATCCTCTGCTCTGTTCGAAAACTCATTCTTCTCTCCTCATCATCGGATCTCGTCCGATTATGGCTACCGGTTGCCTGACACACTCTCGCCACCTCAGAGGACAGAAAGCCTGCATCAGAGGAGGTATAGGTGTATTCAAGCATGTATTTTCACAAGGTGCGGCCATTTTAACAAAAGAATTTAAAGTTTTTCTAGATTGTGACCGATAACGCCACCCCTAGTGTCTCGATGTTGCTAGAACTTGGACCGCGAGTCGGTATGCATCCCCGATTGAGAAGGACTGTCTGGGGACTGGTGCTACTCACTCCGATCAATTTGAGAGTTGAACCCTCTTGCATGCATGCCTGAGGTGTCCTGCATGTCTATCATCCCCATCCAGGGTCTACGTCGCTGTTGAGGTGCACCTCTAGCGATCGGTCGATGCGTGTTGCCCAGTTGGTTCTGTGCTGTCGATGATACGATGCTCATCTGATGTGTCGCAGTGTTCTGGTGTTCGAACCGTGCTGTCCTGTGTCACTTCAACGCTCAACACCACGAACGCCCACCCTTCTCAGGGCGGCCAGACGAATGTTTGGGTCCTGGTGGCCTCGCATCCTGGAGCTCCGATACGATGAGCGATCCTCGTGGCTCAGATAGGTGGCCCACGAGCAGCCGCAGCAGTCAGCCCAGTGCTCTCGTGGGGTCAGTTCCTTCAGGTGTCTCCAGCCTTCAAGGTAGTCGCGACCCATCTATCTGCAACAACCGCCAACCACAGCAATGGAGTTACGCTACAACGAACTCACTCTCGTCGTCAAGAATCCAACCGTCAATACCCGAAAACTGCGCTCAACAGAGTGACGCAACGCCTGAGGCCGAATCGCGGGCGCGAGATCACAATTTTTCTCTCGACATCGACGGTGCTAGCGTTACAAGAGGAGGAACGCCCATGTCGCACGTACCGTATTGGTTTAACACCACCGAACCAGCACCAGACCTCGCACCCGATATCGCCGAGAGGATCGAGGCGGTTCGCGAGAAGTCCGGCTTCCTGCCTAACGTTTTCTCGGCACTCTCGTATTTCCCTGCCGAATTCCGCGCCTTCTTCGATTATCACGATGCCCTCATGGAGGGGGATTCTGGGCTGACCAAGGCAGAACGGGAGATGATCGTCGTCGCAACCTCGGCCACCAACCGTTGCACGTACTGCGTTGTTGCCCATGGTGCGATCTATCGCATTCGCTCCAAGCATCCATACCGATCCGATCAGCTCGCTATTGACTTCGAGCGCGCTGATTTAAGTGATCGCGAGAAAGCCATCCTGCGTTTTGCCCATACGGTATCGCTACATCCCGAAACGGTGACGCCCGAGGACTTCTCCCCGCTCTACGATCTTGGACTTACGGATGACGACATCTGGAGAGTCGGTGCGATCACCTCATTCTTTGCCCTCTCGAATCGGCTCGCAGGCTTCGCGAAGATACTGCCGAACCAGGAGTTCTACCTCATGGGAAGAGATCGACCGCTACCCTAGTCAGCCGACGCTACCAGCCTCAACTAGCCGAGAGACTGAACCAACCGAGAGACTCAGAACTTTGACGACATGAAGCCGTCACACAACACCGCAGGCGAACAATCAGCACGGCCGATCGCGGACGCGCTACCAGCCGTTTCGGTAGCCGGACCCGCGACGATAGGAAGGACGATCGTCATAGCCCGGGTAGTCACAATGTTGCATCATCACGCGACGTCGACGACGTGGGAGGGCAACAAGGAGAAAGACCAGACCAGCCAGGATAAAGAACGGTCCAACCGCTGGGGCAGCGCTCGCCAGAATAAAGAACGCAAAGAAGGCGATCATCACGGAACGAGAGCGCGGCCGTCGTATTGGCTGGGGCGTCTCATCGATAACGGCCGAACGCTTCGGGAACGCATGCTGATAGAGGAACGAATGGTCATAGGGCAGATCCTCGACCAACGTGAGAAGATCTCCATAGTTCACCGTAGTATGAACACGCTCAAGTCGATCGGTGAACTCACTCTGACTTAACCTACCATCTTCGAAACCGCGTCGAAGAAGCGACTCCACGTGCTCTCGATCACTCGCGGAGTTCCGTATGTGCATTGGATCGATGGCCATATACCAACTCTAGCGCATTTCGTCCAAACATTACCGGATTTGGTACAAAGACAACGAGGCACTGCTTCAGTCTCGGATCAGGCCCAGCACCAGCGCCCCATGCCGCTCACACCAGGCGTTGGCCGACCTGTCAACCGTCGTCGCCTCAAACGCGCCTCATCCCAAGAACCCTGCCTCACTGCTGCTCGCGCAAGGCTCTCAAAGTCATGGCAGTGCGTATCACTGTCAGGAGTGACAAACCAGGCCAGGCCCATTGGTGCCGCTACTCGTCGTAGAGCACCATCCCGCGGACGTTCGCACCATCTCGCATGTCGGCATAACCTTGGTTGATCTGATCAAGCGTGTAGGTCCTGGTGACAAGCTCATTGAGTTTCAGATCACCGCGCTGATACCACGACAGGAGACGGGGAATATCCGCGCGCGGATTGGCCGAGCCAAAGAGCGAACCGTGCACACTCTTTTGGTAGAGGGTGAGGTCAAGGAGCGACATCGTCACCTCCGTCTCATAGGCGCTCGCCAGACCCGTGACCACCACGCGTGCGTTCTTGCCCGCAAGGGCCAAGGCATCGGCCATCATGGACCCCTCCACGACGCCTGGTGTCATGATCACCGCGTTTGCCATGTTCCCCCAGGAGATATCGCTGATCATCTCCTTTGCCTCCGCCATGGAGGGAGCATCGTGGGTGGCACCGAATTCGTAGGCTCGGTTTCGTTTCCAGGCGTTGGGGTCGATTGCGACCACCATACCAGCGCCAGCTAGACGAGCACCCTGGACGGCATTCATACCGATGCCGCCGACGCCGACGACCACAACGATATCGCCAGGAGCAACCTTGGCGGTGTAGATCGCAGAACCGACGCCAGTCGTCACACCGCAACCCACGAGGGCCGCAGCCTGTAGTGGGATATCCTCGTGGATCTTGACGACCGATGACTCATGGGCGACAACATAGGGAGCGAAGGTTCCAAGTAGGCAAAACGTGCCAACACCCTGACCACGAGCGGTAATGCGCTGCCCGCCGGCTAGCTCAGACCCCGAGACGAGGTGGGCTCCGAGTACGCACAGGTTTTGATGTCCCGTCGAGCACATGTCACAGACACCACAGGCAGGGATGAAGGAGAGGACCACGTGATCACCCTCGCTGACCGAGGTCACTCCCTCACCGATCGCCTCCACGACGCCTGCACCTTCATGGCCGCCAACGATCGGTAGTGGAGCCGGAAGATCACCGGTAACCAGATGCTCGTCTGAGTGACATAGGCCAGAGGCGACAAGCTTGACACGCACCTCATGCGCGAGCGGATCAGCTAGCTCAACCTCCTCCACGCTCCAATCGGACTTCGGTTCCCATAACACGGCTGCTGGCATCTTCATGCATATCCCCCTTTGAACTGGCCCCAATCCTAGCAAAACAATGCCAGCCCGTGTGATCGGAAAAAGAATCCGTCTGGGTCGACGAAGCCGACAGGTGGCGCTCACTAATCTGGAGAGCACATGCAATCTTTTGTCCACCTTCACACCCATACCGAGTACTCGATGCTCGATGGGGCTGCCAGAATCAACGACGTCCTCGATAAGGCCCAAGAGGACCAGCAACCAGCGATGGCCATCACTGACCATGGCAACATGTACGGGGTTCTCGACTTCTACAAGGGCGCGAGGGCCCGTGGAATCAACCCGATCATCGGGATCGAGGCCTACATGGCAGGCCAGTCCCGTCGGGATCGACCTGCGCGTCGGGGTCGCATCGATGACACCGGTGGCGATGGTGACAGCGGTGAGAAAATGTATTATCACCTCGTCTTGCTTGCCGAAAACAACGTCGGTTACCACAACCTCATCCAACTCTCATCGCGAGCTTTCCTGGAGGGCTACTACTACAAACCCCGCATCGATTGGGAGCTCCTAGAGGAACACCACGAAGGACTGATCGCCACCACGGGGTGCCTCGGTGGCCTGGTACTCCAACAACTGCTCCGCGGTGACACCGATAAGGCGACCGCCATCGCCGGGAGACTCCAGGACATCTTCGGCAAGGAAAGTCTATTTATCGAACTCCAAGATCATGGGCTGGCCGAACAGCAACGCACCAACCCGCTACTCGTCGAGCTCGCTCGGACGATCGGCGCACCCCTCGTCGCCACCAACGATTCCCACTATGTGCATCGAGAGGACCATATGGCCCACGATGCGCTCCTGTGCATCCAAACTGGCGCCACCCTCAACGATGAGAATCGTTTTAAGTTCGATGGGTCAGAGCACTACGTCAAGACAGCCGCGGAGATGCGCGAGCTTTTCCGTGATCTCCCGGAAGCTTGTGACAACACGCTCGCTATTGGGGAACGCTGCAACGTCACGATCGAGTTCGGTGCCCCACAACTACCTGAGATTCCTATCCCCCAGGAGTTCCAAGCCAGCGACTACCATCAGTCCGCCACCATCTATCTGCGTCACCTCACCGAGGCCGGTGCTCACGAACGCTACGGAGCTACGCTCGACGAGCGCACACGCTCGCGCATCGACTACGAACTCGCCGTCATCGCCGAGATGGGCTTCTCGGGTTACTTTCTGGTGGTCTGGGACCTCATCCGTCATGCCGTCGAGTCACACATTCGTGTCGGGCCTGGCCGCGGATCAGCGGCCGGATCGGTCGTCGCCTACTGCCTGCGAATCGTTGACCTCGATCCGATCCGGTACGACTTGCTCTTTGAACGCTTCTTGAATCCAGGCCGGACTCAGATGCCCGACATCGATATGGACTTCGACGAGCGATATCGATCCGAGATGATTCGCTATGCCGGTCGTCGCTACGGTGCCGACCACGTCGCCCAAATCGTCACCTTCTCCACCATCAAAGCACGAGCCGCTGTCCGGGATGCCGCCCGCGTATTGGGTCTCCCGTACGCCGTTGGTGACCGCATCGCCAAAGTCATGCCTCCCCTCGTCATGGGACGTGACACCCCCTTGGCGGCCTGCCTTGAACTCAAGCCAGGTTTCGAGGATGGCTATCAGGCAGCCGCCGAGTTACGGGAGATGGTCGAGACCGATCCTGAGGTCAAGACCGTCGTTGATGTTGCCACAGGACTGGAGGGCCTGCGACGCCAAGATGGCATTCACGCGGCGGCCGTTGTCATTACCAACGAGCCCCTCACGACCTATCTCCCAATCCAACGCAAGCCAGATCCGGGTCAAGACCCATCACTTGCCCCCATGGTCACCCAGTATGAGATGCACGGGGTTGAAGAACTGGGACTACTGAAGATGGACTTCCTCGGACTTCGCACCCTTTCGGTGCTTGACCGCGCCATCGAGCTGATCAAAGAGTCTCGCGGCATTGCCCTCACCCTCGAAGGAATCCCGCTCGATGATGAACCAACTTTTGCAATGCTGCGCGAGGCAGACACCATCGGCGTCTTCCAGCTGGAGGGTACCCCAATGCGGGCCCTCGTTCGCTCGCTCGCGCCAACCCGTTTTGACGACATCGCCGCCCTCACTGCTCTGTATCGACCAGGTCCAATGGCGGCAAATATGCATAACGATTACGCCGACCGCAAGAACGGGCGTAAGCAGATCACCTACCTCCATCCCGATCTCGAAGAACTCCTCTCTGATACCTATGGTCTCATGATCTATCAGGAGTCAGTGATGCGGGTCGCGCAGAAGTTCGCTGGCTATACCCTGGCCGAAGCGGACAATCTCCGCAAAGCCTGTGGCAAGAAGATTCGCGCATTGATCGCCGCCGAACGAGAGAAGTTCGTCAAGGGATGCATCGACACCGGCTACGGCGAGCAGATCGGTACTGAGCTATTCAACATTATCGAACCCTTCGCCGACTACGCCTTCAACAAGTCCCACTCCTATGGCTATGGACTCATCGCCTACCAAACCGCCTACTTAAAGGCCAACTACCCAACCCAGTATTTAGCCGCTCTCTTGACCTCGGTCAAGGACGATAAGGACAAGACCGCCCTCTATCTCGCAGAGGCTAGCGCCCATGGGATCTCAGTCCTCGTCCCCGATATCAACCACTCGATGGCGGACTTTGTCGTGGTGAAGGAGGGTGACAAGGAGGAGATTCTCTTCGGACTTGCCGCCATTCGCAACGTCGGAGAGGGCTTGGTAGCGATGATCGTCTCTGAACGCGAGGCGAATGGCCCCTTCCAGGACTTTGGCGACTTCTGCCTCCGTGTCGACCCAGTGGTACTCAACAAGCGCACGATCGAATCACTTATCAAGGGTGGGGCCTTTGACAGCCTCGGTTACGCGCGCAAGGGGCTCGCTGAGATCCATGAGAGCGTGATTGACCAGGCGCTCGACAAGCGTCGCGAGCGGGATCGAGGCGTCTTCTCGCTCTTCGAAGACCCAACCGACGTAGCCGCAGGGGTCGTCACACTTGAGATTAACCCATCCACCGACGAGTGGCCCAAGGATCTTCTCTTAAAGGCCGAGCGGGAGATGCTCGGTCTCTACGTTAGTTCTCATCCCCTCGCGGGTCTCGATGCACAGTTGGCCAAGATCGCCGCCTTGAAGGTCGCCGAGGTTCTCGAACTAGCCGAGACGGGAGTGAGTCAGGCTGTCACCGTTGTCGGAGTTGCGACGACCCTCACGAAACGTCACACCAAGAAGGGCGAGCTGATGGGGACGATCACCTTAGAGGATCTCCGTGGGGCCATCGAAGTGATGGTCTTTCCAAAGACCATGGCAGAGTTCGGTCAGCTCCTCACCCAAGACACGGTTTTAAAGATTCAGGGACGTCTTGACACCCGAGAGGAACGCCCCAAGATCGCCGCCATGGCCATCGAGGTCGTGGAGCTCACGCAACCCGAGTTTGTCGATGGAGCGGAGGTTGCGACGCTGGTCATGCCTGAGGAGCTCGCTAGTCGTAGTGAACTCGAACGGCTTCGCCAAGTTCTCGAAGCTCACGAAGGTGAACACCCAGTGGTCCTCAAGATCGGCTCGATGCGCTTCCTGGTTGACGGCCTCTCGATCCCCATCGACAACAACCTGATCGGGCACCTGCGAAGTAGCTTTGGCGACCGGGTGGCGTTCGCATGACCACGGATCCATTCCGCGAATCCTGCATATGACTCCTCCTTAGGTGTGCGGTCCACCCACCGCTCCCAGAGTTCGAGTCGGTGACCGACTCGAACTCTGGACCTACCGAGAGCACACTGATGGAGCTGCGAGATCAATCGGTGGGGGTTGTTCTTCGCTGTTGGCGAAACTCGCCATAGTCCAGGTGAGGGTGACCAAGCCCTCGTGCTCGATCGTGGTGTCCGCGTTCTTGTCGCAATCGTGAGCGCTCCCGCACCCGTCTCGTACGCTCGATAACACTAATGCAGCGTGATCCACCTATACCAAGAGCACATCTCAAAGGTTCGTCCGGACACATCTCCGTGACAGGGTCTCGCGCCTGCATCAACGCTACAGAATCGTCAACACTACCGAGGACACCACGATCACCAGACATTCCTCCTGATCGGCACCAGTGCTCGCATAGCTGACGAGGGACTTCATCAACTCGAGGCAAAGGGCTCAGCGGCGATCTCATCCGTCCAATCACCCAGCCAGCGTTCAAAGTCAGCGACTGCCAGTGGCGGCGAAAGTACGAATCCCTGGAGCTCGTCGCAGTTAATACGGGCCACGCTCTCATGCGATACCATGTTCTCAACCCCTTCGACGACGATCCTTAGCCCGAGGTGATGGCCCATTTTGACCATCGAACGGATCACAAATGACTCAGCCCCGAAACCATCCTGGCCCAAAAATGACCGATCGATCTTGACCTCATCGAGTGGGAGGCGTTCAAGGTAGGCCAATGATGAATAGCCAGTGCCAAAGTCGTCCAGGCTGATTCTGACCCCCAAGGCACGTAACTCGGTCAGTACCTGGGTCCCTTTTGCCTCGTCCGACATGATTGCCGATTCCGTGAGCTCCAGCGTCAACTGATCCACCGGTACCCTCGCCTCACCAAGAGCCCTCATCACCCGCTCTGGGAGCGAAGGATCTGCGAGATCTCGAGCCGATACATTCACCGCCATCCCAAGGATCAATCCATGCTCTCTCCAGGTGGCTGCCTGCCGAAGTGCAGTGACGAGCACCCAGGAGGTCAGCTGACGTATGATCCCCGTAGCTTCAGCCAATGGGACAAACTGATCCGGGCCGAGCAATCCAAGGGTGGGGTGTGCCCAACGCACGAGCGCCTCAACACCCACCACCAAACCGGTGTTTAAATCAAGTTTGGGTTGATAATGCAGAAGAAGTTCATTGTTTTGGATCGCCCTCGGCAACTCAAGGAGCAGGCCTGGAACAGTCGACTGCGCCCGATCCACGCTGGCATCGTAGACAACCACGCCAACCGTTGTACGTTTCGCCTCATACATGGCCAGATCGGCTCGATGCAGCAGGGTCTGTGGATCCGCCCCGTGGTCGGGGAAACAGGCGATCCCGACGCTGGCACCGATCCAGATCGAACGGTTCGCAACCAGCAGCGGCTGCTCAAGCGCGGCGACAATCCTCTTGGCTGCCACCCGAGCCCCCGCAACGTCGGCCGATGTGGTGAGTAGAACGACAAACTCATCCCCTCCCAAACGAGCAACCAAGTCCGCCTCGCGCATAACGGAGGTGAGACAGGCTGCTACCTGGCGAAGTAGTTCATCACCCATACGGTGTCCAAGGGTATCGTTGACGTCCTTGAAACGGTTGAGATCCAGCAGCAATACCGCCATCGGCGCTGAGGTCCGCTCAGCGACTGCGATGGCACGCGTGAGATACTCTTCGAACTGAGCACGATTCGCCAATCCGGTCAGGACATCATGAGTAGCTTGGTAGTGATCATGCTCGCGAAGCACGGCATTCTCGACGATAACCGTACTCTCCTGGGCGAGAACGCACACAAGGTCACGATGCCGATGACCGATAGCGCCATGCTCAGCAGGATCCCCGACAACGACGACCCCCACGACTTGGCCATTCAGCCGACTCACCGGGATACACCAGCCAGAAGCAAACCCCAACGAGGTCAGAGCGCACGACAACGTCTCATCGAGAGCCATCTCCTGCAACCGACAGGGTCCAGCAGCATCGCCATCGGTGAGAGCAGAACTCAATAGCTCTCCCTTGAGGGTACCGCCAATCTCGTCGAGGATGGATGGGTCCACCCCAGAACCGGTAACCTCGGCGATGACACCAGTGGCATCAAGCGCGATAGCTACGGTGACCGTGTACCCAAGCGCATTGGTTACCGCCCGTGCAAGTGCTTGAGCAACACCCAGGGTCGAGGTGGCAAGCGACCCCTCAACCACAAATTTGTGGACCGCCTCGGCAATATCAAGGCGGCTATGTTGCTCCTCGATCTGGCTGGCCAGTGCGACAATTCCACCAAGTTGGACGCCAAGTGCCGCCGCAAGACGGACCTGGTCCGGCCTGAAATCACAGGGAACCTGCGAGTCCGCCACCAGCACACCGAGTGGATGTGACGCCTTTCCAACAGGAACGGCCATAATCGAGGCGACACCAAACTGCTCAGCCCACCAAACATCGTCATAGGGAGAGCGAACGATGGGGTTACCTTGCTCCAATACCTCAAGAACAACTGGCGGTGGATGGCTCGCCGCTAGGGTCGTGCGAAACTGATCCCACTGCTCCGGCATCGTCATACCGTCTGCAAAGCGTGACATTCGAGGCACGACTTGGCCGTTCACCACAAGGAATACGCTCACGCGTGTACAACCAATAATCGTCGCCAGCCTTTCACAGGCCAACGCGAGGGCAGGTCCGGTCCGAGTGGTGGTACCGACCATTTCAGCGAGTTGCAGGAAAAGTTCTGTCTGTGCATCAAGCCCTAGGCCGGGGTCCTCTATCGGTTCATCCACCATCATCACCCACCTCGATATGGTCGCGAACTCTGGTACCTGAGAATCTCCGCTACGGCCACCAGAATCGCACACAATTGTGCCATGGAGCCGAGCATATTGTCTCTACTATGCATCGGTCAAGCCCATGATAACCTAAAACTATTCTCGGCTCTCCCAACGTGCAATCCCCCTACTCCACAGGCAACGGATGGTGCGTACCTCACCTGAACCATCCGCAGCCTACGATCGAGAGCATCATGCACTCTTGCGTGAACGGCATTGCATAGAGGCGCGCTAGCGAGCCTCGCGACGTCACAAGTCTCAGAGACCTTCACCGCTCCGGCCACGTCAGGATTCTTCGCTCGATCGTGTGCCAAACTGTTATCGGCTTGGTGCAATCATCCCATCTCAACCCAGCTTGGAATGGCAGTTTCAGCCAATATCCGCCTGTTGGTGTGGACACCGTCGCAGTAGCATCGAGGGTCGATCGGGGTTCCAAATTGTTACCCAGACCGAACAGTACCCCCGCACTTCGATCGCTTCGTCCGATGCTCAGGCGGAGAGGACTGCTCAAGGTGTACTCCACGCACCAGCCGGTGGCGCGAGCTGAGCAGAATCGACGAGTTAACGGCCTGAGCGGTGAGTCGATGAGAAGGGACGGCGATCATGGGAGGAGTGCGATTTGTTGTGGCGATGAACCAGCGGTGCGCTCTCTTGAACGTATCTTCGCGTCACCCATCCTTTCTCCACGACCACTACCGGATACACCGCACTGAAAGGATGTGACAGGTGGGATCACCATCTAGCGTTTTTCTCCGATCCATGATATTTGGTCGTCTCCCAGAAGTGCTGGTCGCATGAGGGACACCAGTGCAGGGAGAGGTCCATATGTTCAATGAACGCATGCTGATCCCATCAGAACCTCGCCGCATCCTCACATCGTTGTATCGTCAGCGAGTGTTGCCCACCCACGCCAACTGCCCGATTACAGGCGGTCTCAGTGCACACAGAGATCAAGACAGCGCTGTCGCCGAGGAAGTGCCGCCATCGGCGTGATCGAACCCTAGTAAGGCCAGACTCCCTTCGGTTCGATGATCAGACGGTCCGCATACTGCCTCGGATTACCACCAACGACGCTGGCCAACCTAGGCTTAGAGCGATGTCAGGATTGATTGCCCTTGTGGGTTCAGGAGAATATCTCCCAGAGATGGCTGCTATCGAACGTCGCCTTCTCAACGGTGGGGATCGCTACGTCCAGATTCCCACCGCCGCTGCACAGGAGAGTGCGGAACGCCTCAACTACTGGATCGAGCTCGGTCGCCAAGCTGCCGTACGCCTTGGTGTCACGCCCGTCACCGTCGCACCGACAACCCGGGAGGAGGCGAACGACCCCGAGCTGGCCAAAGCCCTCGACGATGCCAGCCTCATCTATCTCTCGGGCGGAAACCCAACGTTTCTGGCGGACACCCTCCGTGACACCGTTGTCTGGGAGGCCATCGTCGCAGCCCATGAGCGCGGTGCTTCGATCGCGGGTTGTAGTGCCGGTGCGATGATCATGGGAGCCTGGATCCCCAGCCTTCGGAACCGTGATTCCATGGGCCATCGGGGTTTAGGGCTCCTTCCCCAGCTCAGCATCATCCCTCACTTTGACCGGTTTGTGCCGAAGTTGGGAACCAGCCTTGCCAAGCTCGCCATCCGACCACCGGAGGGCATCGAAGTCGTGGGCATCGACGAGCTCACCGCCCTGGTCGGAACCTCAGCGTCGATGACCGTCATGGGAAAAGGAACAGTGGTATGCCTCAGTGAATCCCCTCCACGTCGGCTCCGCGAAGGCGAGATGCTCGAACTCTGAGCGCTTGCTACAGGGCCGAAAGCGGGCGAGGTCGCACGCCGCTAGCCAGCGACTGGAAGATGAAGGAACCACATCCCCGGTTGGTGCTCCAACAAGCGTCAACCCAAACCGTTCTCCTGCCAAAACGCTGCCAATCGCAGGAGTTGAGCGTCCCCAAATCGTCCACCCACCACTAGTGACTCGCCTCCTTCTGGTATCAGCCACGGGAGGTTGGCAGCCTCGAGCAGCTCTGCAACGATTTGGATCTCCCGTTCGCCACCGCCAGCAGGACCGAGTACGACCACCATCGCATCAACCTTGGTCAACCACCGATCGAGTTCGGTCACAAACAACAACGCGTCAGCCGCACCGATATACCCGTCGGGCTGATCGACCTCATTTCCTTCCAGAATCGGCTGCACAAACGGCGTATCCCGTACATCTTCAAGGCAAATCCCCAGCGCCAGAAGCTGCGATCGAAGGAGCTGTGCATTGGCTCTGCTCCCTGGATCTCCTGCGATCTCCAGCACACCAAGTCGATCAGGACGCCTCGGTGCCATCGCGAAGCTGAGCAAACTCTTGGGTTGCGAGTGGGGGAGATAGCGAGGGTCACCGCTCACCCCTCGCGCTCGCAGTCGATCGAGCAGGAAGGCCTGCTCTGGCACGCTCGCTGCGAGAAAGCTGATCGCACGCTGACCCAGCGCTGGGCTAAGAGCCGGTGTCAGCCCTAGGGTGGGGCGAAAAGAGGCCACTCCATGTCGAGCCCGCCACCACATTCCAAGAAGATCCCCTGCCACAAGTGAGGCCTTGATCGCGCCAGAGAGGTGGCTTTGTAGCAAGGGATCCTGACTCCATAATCGGTCGTTCGCACCACCTTGATCGCGCGCTGTACCCATCTTCGCAGACGGTTCATCAAGGAGGACGGACCCCACCACGAGTGCCCCTTCCTTCGCGAGTGCCGAGACCGCGGTACCTGGTGCAACTGCGAAGGCATTTCTTGCCCCCGGATCACCGTCAGCTTGCCACGCCCGATCATCAACGATGATCGGCACCCCTGCCAGCGCTGGCATCCAGGAACCTGGAGGATACGCACGGTCAAACTCGACCGCCTCAACCGCAACCTGTTCAATCCTTGATCGCCCGAACACCACGCCATCCAAGGCCCCAAGAGTGGTGCTGAGCACCTCGCTGGCACTCAACTCGCCACGCTGGCGCGCTTCGATCAGGTGAAAAAGTGGCTGACGTTCAGACGGGAAGAGGGACGGAACCGTCGGCAAGTTGCTCGGCCATCACCCAACCGAAGACGATCAGTGCCTGACCCTCTTCAGGTGCACAACACTCAAAGACCTCCTGGTAGGGAGTCTCGACGGGATCCCCCAGACGATAGGCGACATAACCATACTGTTCACCATCGCTGACCGCTAACGAACTGCGGTCATCGAGCCCATGGTCAAGACCAAAACGCTTCGCAAGTCGGCGCGACCACGCCCGCTCCTCACCCGTTGGGCGGTGCCCAGGACGGGGCACGACGTCAGAGAGGCCATTGAAGATCTCATAACCATTCGGAGAGATCAACTTGACTCCGACCAGTACGTCCTCGTCTGGAAAGGCAAGGAGTGCCCGCGAATACGCCTCGTGAAGAAGCGCTGCGAGCAGTTCCCGCTCTCGGTCCTTTGGTTGTGTGACGATGAGGTTGATCAGAATGCATGGAGTGCCCCCAATGCGCTCCAACGTAAACATCATTCCCCCCAGAAGGGAATCCCCCTCTCGTGCGAGTGACGACAGCACCCATTCCTCTCTCTGCTTCGAGAGGAAACCGGCGCTGAAGGCTGCACCCTGCAGATCACTGACGGCAGCGAACTCTTCGAGCTCGGCATCGTCGAGTGCGTCACAATCCTTTGTAGTCAGTTCGATTGCCATCAAACACGCTCCCTTTGGATCGGCTGGGAACAAGTCTAGT
>NZ_DAHVNP010000020.1 GCF_027319265.1 Ferrimicrobium sp.
CAGGGCAACACCCGCAACTGGGACCCTGTTGTCTCCACCTCATTGGTTCCAGTGAATTCCGAGCCCAAAGCGTCGGCGGTGAGCTGATACCGACTAGGGTCTACAACATCCCCTCCCAGCAAGTACTCTGACGGGTTCCGGTAGCAAGGGCATTGCCGATACCTCGAGATCCAGAGTGGAGTACTGCCCAGACGTCATCGTTCTCGTCAAGGCAGATCTCCACGAAGTGATTGCCACTTCCTAGACTTCCAAACTGGCTGTAGGCACGTCGCTGATCCTGTTCGTTCCAATCGGAGCGAGCAGCGATCAGATGCTCGATCGTAGTCCTCGTCGTTTCATCGCGATGATCGCCCCGATGCCCCTGTCCCATGCCAGCCGGGATCGAGCGTGCGATCGAATGATGGAGCTCATCAAGATTATCGGGAAGTTCCTCTGCCCTCACGCCCAGGAACTGCGCGACCATACCACACCCGATATCCACCCCTATCGCTGCAGGAATAATGGCACCACGCGTCCCAAAGACCGTTCCGATCGTCGAGCCCATACCCACATGCGCATCGGGCATCAGCGCAACATGGCCCGTGACAAAGGGCATGCGAGAGAGGCGTGCTGCCTGATCGATGGTAGCATCCTCGATCTCTCCCCAGACGAGTACCTTGTCGTGCATTCTTGGCATGGCCTAGCCCCTTCCGAATAGCATTATCAGTGTAATCGTCGTGAACTACTGCCGCTATCGATCCGAGGAGCAGTCTGAATCATCGAGTGTTACGACGACAGCACGTCTCTGTGAACACCCATCACGATCGAGCACCAGCAAAGAAAACAATGGGCACCGTGTCGTACCATGGAGCGCACTTCTGCTACGAAATGACACGACTGATTCACTCCACCATCTCTCTGCTGGCGCTCAGTCCTCGCAAACCCGTGGAACTCTAGCCGCCAGACACCGGGGGCAACACAACGACCTCACCGGTTATAGGCATGGCGCTCTCTGGGTCGAGGACCACGGAGCCGTGAGCCAGGCGACAGTACGGGAGGAGCGCCTTCATCTCTTCGCCACAGCGTTCGCCAAGCTGCTCCACAAAGTGCGAGACGGTACCAGGATCGGCCTCAATCTCGATCGTATCGGCACCAGCGACTGCCTTGGCGTTCCCAAAAAATCTAACGATCACGATCCCTCGGATCCAGTAGTTGTGCAATCTCCGTCGTCAGGAGATCGAATGACTGATGGAGCGTTCGCAGCGCCTCCTCGACCCCAACGAGCATCTCCTCAGCTGCCTGCGTCTCATGATCATCCATCATCCCTGGCAGCTTAGCACCGACTCCATCCTCTCGATAACAAGGGGACTATCAGCGAGACAACCACCGCGGACGGCACTCTACAAGTTCACCAAATCCAAGGTCAGTAAATAAAGGCAGAACGGATCGAGAAGAGCAAATACCACCCACAGACGACTTCGAGCAGCACCAGGGTAATCCCGTTCAAACCAAAGAAAAATGTCAGTGCGATTCCAGCCCCGAGTTGGACAAGGGTCCCAAGGAAGACGATGCGCCATCCCCGCTCCCGGAGTTCCCGGAGTGGCCGGACACCCCTCAGATACACCACCCCATAGGCGGCAGTCAACGCCGCGGCCACATAAAAGCTCGACAGGGCAGACCCGCCGACACAGCCGAGGAGTACCCCCGTGCAGGATCCTCCAAAAGCCGTCGCGGCGCTCACGATATCAAAGGCGTCTAAGAGAACGAGGATCCCAACCCCCAAAGCGATCACCCACGCCCACTTAGTAAGGTGAGCAACAATAACAACTGGGAGCTTCGGCAGGCGGGAGGAGACCCTCAACAACCTGTCCTCTAACGTGATCAGCAAAATTTGATCACCTCCCACCTCGATACATAGGTCAGTATAGCCAGGAGACTCTTTCGCCAGAAGCCGATCGCCAGCACTCTCAAAGAGAGTTCTACCGTCACTCTTCGATACAACGAAGTGGACCGGGTACGAGGGGCCTTCCACGCTACATCTCTCGGAGACGATGAGTACAACGCCACAACTGGATCCAACTCCCCAGCGTCAGTCACTAAGCTGGCTCACAATCTTGCTTGGAGGATCGATAACGTGACGGGGGTTCCAACAGTTGTCAGAGAGATGTACTATGACGATTAATAATGAACTCGGCTGATTGGGCGCTGTCCCAGGGTGGACATCCTCTGACAGCATATAGATGGTATCGGACCGGAAAGATGCCCGTCCAAGCACTCAAGGTTGGCCAGCTCATCCTAGTCCGAGATTTAGCATCGGAAGATCCACAACACGGATCGTCACTGGGCTATGCGCGAGTATCCTCCTCTGACCAAAAACCAGACCCAGACAGACAAGTGGCACGAGTACTAGCTTTCGCTACTGAACATGGGTATTCGGTAGATCGCGTAGTAACCGAAGTTGGCTCCGCTCTCAATGGACATAGACGCAAAGTTTTGTCTTTATTGAGCGATCCAGAAGTTGAGACCATCCTGGTCGAGCACCGTGACCGCTTCTGTCGGTTTGGAGCCGACTATATAGAGGCTGCGTTCAGCGCTCAATCGAGAAGATTGGTCGTTGTTGGGTCCGCCGAAGTAGATGACGATCTTGTTCGCGATGTCACAGAGTTGTTGACGTCTTTGTGTACCCGACTCTATGGCCGCAGGTCGTCTGAAAGTAGAGCACAACGTGCTATTGAGGTGGCGTGCTCATGATTGTTATTATGCGGACAAAGGCACAGGCGCAGAAGGTAGCTGATATCACCGGTGGTGTGATCGTTGTCAAAAATGGCAAACCAACACCAAAGGTGCAGTTGCAAGGCGACTTTGAACAGTACCGAGCTGCGGTGGAGTCAGTGAGTGTGCTGTTTCGGCTCTGTGATGACACTGGTGAGCAAGTCCCGAGCGGCTGGACTGTCACGGGGACATCCTTTGAGGTCGAGTGGCCCAAAGACCCACAAAAGGCATCACTCATACGGTCTCACTTCGGAGCTAGAAGGGTCGCCTATAACTGGGCGCTAGCCAAGGTCAAGTCCGACATGGACGCCAAGCAGAAGAATGCAGATCACCTCTCTACGTCATGGACGCTCGAGGCACT
>NZ_DAHVNP010000021.1 GCF_027319265.1 Ferrimicrobium sp.
GCGACCACCTGAGGGGACGTCACCGGGTTTTAAGCGGCGAGTGCGAACGAAGGTTCGGCATTTATTTTGTTTTCCGGCTTTTTAAAGTGCCTCCGGAGAGCACTGCTCGCTTCTCTCACAAAGTCGTCCAAAGTCGAATCCGGTACACCCCCTTTCAGCCATCTATCCTAGTCGGTTGTGGGGAGGGATGCGAATACAGTCCTCAGCGGTACGTGGCGTGGAGCCTCTTCATCTCCATGGCGGCGTCGCGCTCCTGGAGCACATGGCGTTTATCGTACGTGGTGCGTCCACGGGCGAGGGCGAGTTCGACCTTGGCGAGACCATTTTTGAAGTAGACCGACAGGGGAATCAGCGCCAGCCGGTCCTGCTCGAGCTTGCCGGTGAGTCGGTCGATCTCAAAGCGATGGAGGAGGAGGCGTCGAGTGCGTTCCGGGCTGAAGGCGCCAAAACCAGTTGCTTGGGCATAGCTGGCGATGTTCATCTTGAGTAGGAGAACCTCGCCGCCCTCGATGCGGGCGTAGGAGTCGCGCAGTTGTACACGGCCTGCTCGAAGCGATTTGACCTCGCCTCCTACCAGTTCGATTCCAGCCTCAAATGACTCAAGAATCTCGTAGTCGTGGCGGGCACGGCGGTTCTGGGCCACGACCCTGTTGCCAAAGCTGGCGGCATCTGGCGTCTTCTTTTTTTTCGTGCTCCGAGGCATTATCAGTCACAATCTAAGGATGGATGGGTTCCGGTTGGTACGCTGGTCACGATGGTGGAGATGCAAACCGTAACCCGAGACATCATCCTAGCGCATTGCATCCAGGAGTACCCGCTCGAGGCATGTGGACTCTTGATTGGCGATGAGCATAGGGTGGTACGGGCCTTTCCGGCTCGGAACGAGGCTCGCTCTGCCCGAGTTTTTGTGGCGGATCCCCAGGATGTTGTTCGTGCTCGCGAGTCCGCGACTGCCCAAGGGTTGCGAGTCGTTGGTGTCTATCACTCGCACACCAACTCCGAGGCCTTTCCGTCCCCCACGGACGTCGCGCAGGCTCCTGACCCGTCGTGGTGGTATATTGTGGTCTCCCTCACGCGTCCACTCGCAGAGCTGCGCTGTTTCACGATCGATAGGGCTGAGGTGACCGAGGTCGTGATCGGAGAGGCGATGACGCTGACGTCCGGTTGTCAATCGTGACGGTGCCTTGGCTCGCGCGTGATCTGCTTGCTGAGGCGGCCCGAAGCCTCGATGAACCGACGGCTGACTACTTCTTTGGTGCGGCCGACCGACAATATCTGTTGAGGATGAACTATGGGGCGTGGCAGCAGTTTTCGCTCACGCCTACCTATCTGCAGCGACCGGTGAGCGTAGATGATGCCGTTGTCTTTCGCGGTCGAACACTCGATACTCCACTGACGATCGCGCCAGTCGCCTTTCAGTCCTTGCTGAACCCAGCAGGCGAGCCTGGTTTGGCTTTTGCAGCCGGAGTGGCAGGATTTGGCTACACGATCTCCACCCGATCTAGTCGCCGACTTGAGGCGATTGCGGAGGCGTTTGACCTCGGGCGACGTATTGAGGGTGATGAGATCGAAGGGCTCGGCCCAGCCCATCGGGAGCTTCTCGCTGGGTTTGGTGACCAACGGTATGGTGAACTATGGCTTCAGGTCTACCAGACGCAGGATCCCGCCTTTGCGCGTCAACTCCTCGCCACCGGTGCGGAGGTAGGGGTTCGGGCAGCGGCTCTCACCATCGATACCCCCTACCTCGGCGCACGACACCGCGATCAGATACATGACTTTTCCCCGATTGTGCGGCTACGAGAGGTGCTTGCCTCCGATGATCAGGATGGTCCTGCCTTTGGGAATGGTTTCACCTCCGAGGCGATCGATCAGGTGCACGATCTCGATCTTACCCGCTTCTTCGACGAGTGCCAGGGTCATGGAATCGATCCCATCATCAAGGGGGTGCTTTCGCTCGCTGATCTCGATGCGATCCAGGGGCTCTTGCCGATGCCAGTGGTGACCCCTTGGGTCTCCAATCATGGTGGGCGACAGAGTGATCTGCTTCCAACGACGGCTGAGGCACTGGCCCTCTTCGCCCCCCGAGCTCGTGAGCATGACTTTGTGGTCGATGGTGGGATCGCCCACCCAACCGATGCCCTCTGCGCGCTGGCGCTAGGGGCGCGGGTGGTTGCGCTTGGCCGTGTGGCGATGGCTGCCTATGCACTGGGAGGCGTGCTCGGGGCGGTCGAGTATCTGATCGAGTTCCGGAGCCAGCTTCGCCAGCAGCTCGGTATTTTGGGCTACGACGGACTCGGATCGATTCCAAGCGACTGCGTTCTTCCCAGGCGCTTGGGTGCATGGGGTTCGTATGGGTGAGCGACCGGTTCTGAGTCAGGCCGATGCTGAGTGCGCAGGTGATCCACCTCTTGATCAAAGAGAGGTCATCGCAGTTTTTGACTCCGGTTTCGGTGGGCTTAATATTCTCGAGGCACTACGCGATCTGCTTCCTGGGGAGCACTTTGTTTATCTGGGGGACTCCAAGCGATCGCCGTACGGGGATCGAGCACCCGCTGAAGTTCTTCAGTTTTCCTTAGAGATCTTTGCGTATCTGCGAGCTCGCTATCGGCTCAAGTTGGTTGTCGTCGCCTGCAACACGGCGTCGGCGATTGCCCTCGAAGCACTCAAGGCGACAAGCGATGTCCCCGTCGTTGGTGTGATCGACGCAGCGGTTCGAGCCATGACCCAGGCGACAGAGAACTCTCGCGTCGGAGTCGTCGGGACCGCTGCGACTATTGCTTCTGGGGTCTATCAGCGTCGCTTGGCGCATCAGGCGGTCACGGCGATCGCCTGTCCTGGGCTTGTCGAGTATGTTGAGGCGGGTGCCATCGATGACCCGGCGCTCCTCGATCGTATGCGCACCCTTATGCGACCGCTGAGGAGAGCTGGAGTCGACACATTGCTCCTTGCCTGTACCCATTATCCCTACCTCGCCGCTCAGTTCCGAGCTGTGCTTGGCGAAGGGGTCATGCTGATCTCAAGTGGCGAGGAGACCGCTTTTGAGGTTCGAGAGTTGTTGACACGGGCAGGCCAGGTCAAGGGCCGGCCAGGGGTTGTGGAACCGGTAACGTTCTTGTGCACGGGATCGGTCGTCGATTTCCAGGAGGTTGGGAGACGACTCTTTACAGGCGATCTTGGGGCAGTCGAACATGTGCATGTGGACGCACTGCCTCAGGATCTCCTGCAGGGGGATCAAGCCCCAGAAGATCAAGCCCCAGAGGATATCGCCTTCGTATCGGCACGGACGCTCGTGACCAATAGACAAGAACATACAAGCTCGGGTCATGGGCGACCCGAGAGTGAAAAGGAGTGTACGAGTGGCCAAGCGTCATGATCAACGAGATCCATCTGACCTTCGAGCGGTTGCCATCACGCTGGACTACACCGAGATGGCACTGGCCTCGTGTCTGATCGAGGTAGGCAAGACCAAGGTGATCTGTAGCGTCTCGGCGGAGGATCGTGTCCCCCCCTGGCTCCGTGGCAAGGGTTCCGGATGGCTCACCGCTGAGTATGCGATGTTGCCAGCAGCGACACGCGAGCGTACTCCACGGGAGGCCGTCAAGGGGAAGCAGGGTGGCAGGACGGTCGAGATACAGCGACTCATTGGACGTTCGCTGCGGTCTTCAATCGATCTGCGCAGGTTAGGCGAGATTGAACTGGTGGTGGACTGTGATGTGATCCAGGCCGACGGTGGTACCCGTACTGCTTCGATCACCGGTGCCTCGCTGGCGCTTCGGCTGGCGCTTAAGCGCTTGGAGCAAGCAGAACGGGTGCGAGCGGGGGTCCTTTTGAGTGCACTTGCTGCGATCTCCGTTGGTATGGTAGATGGTCAGCCGGTGCTGGATCTTGACTATCGCGAGGACTCCTCCGCCGAGGTCGATATGAATGTGGTCATGAACCGTGAGGGTGAGTATGTCGAGATACAGGGCACCGCTGAAGGGGCGACGTTTTCGAAGACGCATCTGGTTGACCTCCTTAAGCTCGCTGAGTCAGGGATCATGGAGCTGATCGCGTTGGGCGACGAGGCACTCGCCGCCTATGACGCACGCTCATGAGGACGCGATGAGTGTCATCAAACTTGGCTTAGTCACCAGTAACGACAACAAGTTAGCGGAGCTCGCCGATCTGTTGCCAACGGGATATGCAGTCGTGCGCCTCGATCGAGGAGAGGTGGAAGAGACGGGTTCGACCTTCGAGGAGAATGCTGCGCTCAAGGCAATTGCTGGGCTCAGCGATTGCGCATTCGCCCTCGGCGAGGACTCTGGACTCGAGGTTGAGGCTCTCGGGATGGCCCCGGGAGTCTATTCGAAGCGCTATGGGGATTCTGATGCTGAGCGGATTGAGCGACTCTTACATGAGCTGCAAGGAATTGAGGACCGGGAGGCGCGTTTCGTGACCGTGATTGCGATGGCTCGACGAGGAGCAGCGACGGAACTCTTTCGTGGCGAGGTCCAAGGCACCATTGCGCACACACCAAGTGGTGGGCATGGCTTTGGGTACGATCCGATCTTTCTCCCCGATGAGGGTGATGGCCGGTCCTTTGCAGAGATGACCCGGGAGGAAAAAGGACGCATCTCACACCGAGGTCGAGCTTTGGCGGCACTGGTACAACGTCTTGCGGGCCTCTCTGATCTCGGATCAGACCACTCCGGAACGTAGGTGATGCCGGTCGGTCATCTTTGCTGGTTCGGCCGGGCTCATCGGCTGGTGCGGGCGGGGAGACTCGAACTCCCACGTCTCTCGACACAAGGACCTAAACCTTGCGCGTCTGCCAATTTCGCCACGCCCGCTTCGGTGGTGATCCTAGCGGATGAAAGGTGGGATCGGTTCCATCGGATGTGGACAAGATGAGCTGGGTTACCTTGTGCGAGTGAACTTTGCCAGTCGCTCGTCCGATTAACCTAGATCCCATGGATCATACTGACCTCACTGCCGGTTCTATCGCTGACTTGAAGGATGCTGCTAACGCCGATCGGGGTGGCGACGTCTATCAGCAGCTCTTAAAGGAGCGCATTGTCTTCTTGGGTGCGGAGGTCAATCAGCTCACGGCCAACGCGATCTGTGCCCAACTCCTGCTTCTTGCTGCTGAGGATGCGGAGAGAGATATCTCTTTTATCATTAACTCTCCCGGCGGCTCGATCTATGATGGCCTCGCCATCTACGACACCATGCAGTATGTGAGCTGTGATGTCTCGACGATCACGATTGGTATGGCTGCTTCGATGGGTCAGTTCTTGCTTTGTGCAGGGGCCCATGGCAAGCGATTCGCCTTGCCGCACGCGCGTATCCTGATGCATCAGCCGTTGGCGCAGATGCAGGGCCAAGCAGCCGATATCGCTATCCAGGCGGAGCAGATCATGTATCTCAAGCGCCAGCTTGCGGAACGTATCTCCTTCCACACTGGCCAGCCAGTGGAGAAGATCCAGGCTGACTCCGAGCGCGACCGTTGGTTCACCGCCGATGAGGCGCAGGAGTATGGCTTTATCGATCAGGTGATCCGAACGAACTCCTACGGCCCCCCTGCGAGCGGGTCCGACTCCTAGTGAAGACCGACCACTCCGGACCGGTGCCTGAACCCTCGGGTTATCAGCGAGATCGGGAGCTGCCGATTCATCTTGTTCGTCCTTCGATGACGGTCCCGCAGCGGATCGCTAATATCTGGAGATATCGCGATCTGTTAAAGGACCTCGTCGCCAAGGAGATCAAGGTCAAGTACAAGGACTCGGCGCTGGGATTTATCTGGAGTCTCCTGAATCCAGCGATGTTCATCCTGATCTATTACATCGTGTTCCAAAAGATCCTGAAGAACGGCATCCCGTTGTTTGCGATCTACCTGGCCACGGGGCTCTTGGCCTGGAACCTGTTCCAGTCTGGCGTCCTCGGTGCAACGGGTTCGGTCGTGAACAATAGTGGGTTGGTGAAAAAGGTCTCGTTCCCTAGGGAGATCCTGGCACTCGCCTCGGTCGGCTCTGCCTTTGTCTTTTTTCTCTTCCAGACGGTGGTGTTGGCGATCTTTCTTATCGTCTTTCGGGTTGCGCCGAGTCCGCATTTCGTGTGGCTCGTGCCCATTGCGCTGCTTGCTTTGTTGATGTTCGCCTCGGCGTTGGCGGTGTTGCTGTCGGGGATCAATGTCTACCTGCGGGACATGCAGCACCTCATGGAGATTTTGCTTCAGGCTTGGTTCTGGGCGACACCGGTGGTGTATCCGTTTATGGAGCTCTCCAAGCAGTTGAAGGCACACGGTTTGACCTGGCTTTATCTAGCTAATCCGACGACACCGGTAGCACTGACTTTTCAGCGTGCCTTCTATGTGAAAGCGAACCCGCTTGGCACCAATGGGTCGATTGTCCATATTCTTCCTAGCTATGGCCCCATGTGGTACTTGGCGGTCCTTGGGACCATCGTCGTTCTGAGTTTTATCTTCTTCCTGGTCTCTGTCTATATTTTCGGTCGCCTGGAAGGGAACTTTGCAGAGGAGTTGTAGTGTCAACTGCAGTCGAAGTAGTGTCGGTCTCGAAGACCTTCCGACTCTTTCAGGAGAAGTACACCTCTCTCAAAGAGAAGGCTATTCATTTGGGCAAGGTGCCCCACGAGGTCTTTCCAGCGCTCTCGGACATCAGCTTTGAGGTTGAACAGGGGGTAACCCTTGGCTTGCTCGGTCACAACGGTTCTGGCAAGTCAACATTGCTCAAGTGCATCGCAGGCATCTTGACACCCTCGGCGGGCGAGATTCGGATTCGTGGTCGTATTGCGGCGATGTTGGAGCTTGGGGCTGGATTTCATCCGGATCTCTCTGGACGGGCGAACATCTATCTCAATGCCGCGCTCATGGGCCTGTCTCGTAAAGAGGTTGATGCACGCTTTGATGCGATCGTCGAGTTCTCGGAGTTGGGCGGCTTCATCGAAAACCAGGTCAAGTTCTACTCCTCGGGGATGTACGCACGCCTTGGTTTTGCTGTGGCGGTGAATATGGATCCCGATATTCTCCTCGTCGATGAGGTGCTGGCGGTGGGTGACGCCAATTTCCAGCTCAAGTGTTTGGCCAAGATTCGTGAGTTCCAGGAGGAGGGTCGGACGATCATCTTCGTGTCGCACTCGCCGGACCTCGTTCGTGCGGTCTGTTCCACCGCTTTCGTCCTCGATCACGGCCGGCTCGTCGGTCAGGGTCCGACGGCCGAGGCGGTCGCGCTACTCCAGAAGTTCCAGCTCTCAGGTTCTGGCTTGAACCATGATCCAAGCACCGAAGATCACCGTCTCGAGGCGGCTATCAGCCGCGACATCCATCTCAGCTCTATGATGATCAACGGTGTCGATGCCGACCGGGGTGTTGAGCTAGCGGCGATGAGCCAGGTGGAGCTGGCGATCGTGATCGAAGACGTCGCATCGCTCGCGGGTTCCTGTCATATCGAGGTGCTCTTCTATAGTCCTGCTGGTGTGGCCCTGATCCGGGCCCATACCCGGGAGATGGAGATGGAGCCGGTGATCGTCCGTGGCACGGTGGAGGCCGTGGTGCAGTTCAGCTCCCTACCGCTTGCGGTGGGTTCCTATTCGATCCAGGTGAACCTCTATCACCCCCAGAGTGGGATGATGATAGAGAGTCGTCGCTGGGATAACGGCCTCATGATCGTCGGTGGTCAAAAAGGCGTTGGAGGACTCATCGCGGCCGAGGCGAACGTCTTCGTCAATGAGGTCTCAAGCCGGCACTTCCTTTAGCCGAGCTGGACAGTTGGGCACTGGTAGTCGTTGTACTGCTGAGCGCTTGCAGTTGGTGACACTGGTCGATCGGCAGCGCTCAAGGCGCGCGCTTCTGGTGACGTACCAGCTTGTGGCACAAGCTAACTGAGGAAGGCAAGATAGCGGTCGATGATCGGTTCCCAGGACAGATGCGTGGTGGCATAGCTCCGTCCCTGTTGGCCGAGCGTTTGTGCGAGGGTTCTATCGGTCGCAATGAGCTCGATAGCGCTTAGCAGTTCAGATGCCGTGTGAAAGGCAATCCCGCCACCTGAATGTGCGATCTGCTCGAGAAGAACCGGGTTATGGCCGTTGACGATGAGGGGGATGCCCGCCCCCATCGCCTCGATGGCGACGAGGGAGAAGGACTCATAGCGTGAGGCGATGACGACGGCGGAGGCGTTGGCCAGCAAGGTGTCACGGTGGGCCTTCGAGACGACGCCGAGAGTCTCGACGTTGGGTGCAGGCTGCAAGGGCTCAAGCAGAGGGCCGGCCATGATGAGTCGCAATGTGGGCTGTGTCTGGCGATAGAGCTCAGTGAGTAGTCTGCTGCCTTTGTCGGCCTGTACGCGCCCAAGCGCGAGAAGATAGGGCGTTTCGGGCAGCGACTGGGACGGATCGGTGTCGGGGGTCGGTTCATCGAGTCCCAGGGGTAGCACGAGCTGGCGAGAGGCACCAATCAAAAAGAGTCGATTGAGGAGCTCTTGTTCAGAGCGGGTTTGGAAGACAATACGACGTGCGCGAGGTACGAGTTCGGAGTAGATTGCACTTGAGAGCATTGGCTCTGGGTGAGCGGCAGGGTGGAGGACGGATCGGGAGGGCTTCCAACGCAGAGCCTGGAGATTCGGCCAGTAGAGGAGGGGATAGCTGATCACCCGATCAGGGTCGAGTCGATCAAGGAGTGCCTCGAACCCATCGAGGAGCGGGCCTTGGTCCTGCAAGAACTGGTCAGCGCTGACGGCGTGAGGGAGTCGTCC
Source organism: Ferrimicrobium sp. (assembly GCF_027319265.1). NCBI lineage: Bacteria > Bacillati > Actinomycetota > Acidimicrobiia > Acidimicrobiales > Acidimicrobiaceae > Ferrimicrobium > Ferrimicrobium sp. The sequence continues at coordinate 8,748 of NZ_DAHVNP010000021.1, forward strand.
GGTGGCGAGTACTTTGGCGTAGATGGCGGAGAAGTTGGTGAGGCGAGGTTGGCGTGGCCGAAGGCGGTGGACAATGACCCCATCCTCGACGACCGTTTCGGCAGGCAGCGTATCGTCCCAGGCTAAGGTCGTCGCGGTCGAGGTGATCACCTCGACGCGGTGGCCACGGCCAGCGATCCGGGTTGCATAGGAGCGCACTGCCATCTCGGCGCCGCCGACGATGTCGTGGCCATAGCGTGGGGTGACAAAGACGAGATGCATCAGGCTACCTCGATGCCGGTGAGTTCGCGGAGCGCCACCTTCATCCGGGCCCAGACGGCGTCGTTGTCAAAGCGTTTGACTCGTTGCGCGCCGCGATCGAGAAGCTCACTACGGAGGGGTTCCTCGCCAGCGAGTTTGGCGGCCGTCGCCGTTGCGAGCGGATCATGGGGAGGCACGATGAAACCGGCATCGCCAACGGTCTCTGGAACGGCTGATGAGTCGACGGCGACCACGGGCAGGCCGAGTGACATCGCCTCCAGAAGGGGTGCACCAAAACCCTCGTGGAGTGAGGCGGAGACGAAGATGCGAGCGGCGCGGTATTGATCCCCGAGGGAGCGAGCACGTAGGCCACCGGTGAGGAAGTGCACCCGATGACCGATACGAAGGTCGATCGCTCGTTGCCGGAGACCGAGGAGGTAGTCCGGGTGAAACGGACGCCCAACGAGGGTGAGAGAGCTGTCCTGGCCGGTGAGTTCTCGATAGAGGGCAAAGGAGCCGAGCAGGTCCTCCTGGGCCTTGTTGGGTACCAATCGACCGACAAAAAGCCAGTCCTCTGGGGAGCCGCGGTGTTCCCAGCTGCGAAGGAGTCGACCGAGGCGGTCGGTTGGCTCCTCATTTTTGAGGTCATCGTAATGGGCGAAGAGACCCACGGTTGCAACCGCCTCCGCTCCGTAGTGTCTGAGCTCTGCGGCATTAAAGGCTGACACCGAGAGACAGCCCATTGCCTGATGGACGAGGCGCTCTAGTTGCTGTCGTGCACGCCGCTGTGCGATGGCGGTGTCGGGGTCCCATGCGGTGAAGTACTGCTCAGGTGTGATGTTGTGATAATAGAGCAAGGTCTGCCCCTGGGCAAGGAGAGAGGGTGCGAGCGCGGAGAAGTTTGCGTAGTGATAGATCAGCACATCCCCTGATCGCAGTTGCATCTCCTTGACGGGAGTCGCATGGTCGAGATCAGATCGCCGCACATCCTCCACATAGATGTGGCTGTTGGGGTCCGTGATGAGGAGCCGATGCTGCAGTTCCCGGGCGCAGTTGCCGACGGCGTCATGAGGGAGGAGCACCGGGACAAACTGGTGGATGGTCATGGGGCGCCCACCAGTTGCTCGATGAGTCGTTGGTACTGGAGCCGCAGCGTCGCCGGGTCAAAGACGCGTAGCCTCGACAGCCCGCGCTCGATGAGTTGGTCACGGAGGTCGATGTCGTGGGCAAGGGTGTGTGCCGCGACCGCGTAGGAGAGAGGGTCCTCCTCGGAGAGGAGCCAGCCAGCGGAGGAGAGCGTCTCGGATACGGCAGAGGTCGCGAGGGCGAGCACTGGGATCTGATGGGCAAAGGCCTCGATAAAGGGGAAGCCAAAGCCCTCATGGAGCGAGGCGCTGGTAAAGAGGCTGGCTTGTTGATACTCGAACGCTAGCGCTGATGGGCTCAGTCCCGAGAGGAGTCGAACGGAGTCCTCAAGGTGGTGGGCCGCGATCTTTGCCTGTATGGCCTCGAGATAGGTCGCTGAGGCGGTCGATCCGACCAGGGTGAGCGTCGCCTCCGGCTCAAAGAGTTGACGATAGAGGGCAAAGGCCTCGATCAGGAAGAGTTGATGCTTGTTGGGGAAGATACGACCAACAAAGAGCCAGTTAGCTGGAGTGGGGACGGGTTCCTGCGTTCTTGCTTGGCCGTGTTGGGGGAGCGCAAGGAGCGGAGGCGCCACCAAGGGATGGAGAAAGCCGAGTTCGAAAAGGTCGACCGCGTTGTAATGGGAGACCGTGAAGGCTCGTTGGGTCGTTTGGGCGAGGCCACCGATCTCGCGACGTGCCTGCCAGAGTACGCGCGCAATCTCGGGCTCGAAGGGTTTGGCCAGGGCGTGGGGGGTGACATTGTGGTAGTTCACGAGGACCCTTGGTCGATCGCGCAGCCAATCAGCGATGCGGGAGTTCGTGCTGGCCTGATAGAGATACCAGACCCCCTTTGGTGGTCGGTGGCGTAACTCGGAAAAAGGTGAGGCGTAGGCGGCGAGGGAGTCGTCAAACTCATCGGCGTAGATGGCCGTCTCATAACCGAAGTCGCGAAGCAATGCATCGAGATGGCGCGTATGGGTTCCGATCGCATCGTAGCTCGCAAAGGAGGGGATGAGTTGAAAGACGGCGCTCACCGATCGAGCCTCGTGACGAGGGTGTCAATGTCGATCGTCTGCGTGGTTGTGGTAAAGCCAGCCTCGTGAGCGAGGACGGCCCAGGCCGGTGTCGTAATCGGTGCTCCTCGAAGGGCGGCCATCGCGTTGAGTTCCCTCGAGGTGGCAAGGATCGTAGGCTCGTGGTGGACGAGGAGCCCAGGTGCCCCGGGGGCGAGTACGCGTTTTATCTCGGCGAGTACGGCACGCTTAAACCAGACGGGTGAGCATTCGAGTTCCACGCCGCGCAGGACGACCCCACCGAGCGTATCCTCTCCGCAGTGTTCGAGGTGCCAGAGCAGCGAGCTGTTTCTCACGTCGAGTCCCTCGGCCGCTGCCCGATCAGCGAGTACCGGGTCCTCAATCTGGCCGTAGGCGAGGTCCGGAACTTCGCTGGCGAGCTTGGCGAGTAGCGGATCCTCGTCGGCAGCGGCCACCAGGATCGGCCGCTCGAACGAGCACTGCGCTAGTTGGTTGAGGACCGTCTCTTGGGTGAGGGCATTCGCTGGGAACTGACCGAAACTGTGGCCCAGTGAGAGGTGGGGGGCGATCCGGCCAAGACGCTCCTCCTGTTCTGAGAGGCGAAGCTCAAGGGCGTTCAAGAGCCCTACCGTCTCAAAGGTGAAGTTGTTGACCTGTTGTGTGAGGTAGGTGAGGTACCAACCGATACCCGCCTTGATGGTTCGCTTGAGATAGGCCACTCCAGGTTTTTGTGAACTCGTTGGTACGGCGGTGTCGATGTAGGAGGTCGCCTCAAGGTTGAAGAGACGATCCTTGATCGAGTCAAAGCGCAGTCGCGGTTTGAGTTCGTTCATCACCTCACCCATTCTGGCCTCCAGTGACGGGGGGATGACGCCGCTACGGCGCAGCTTGACCATCTCGCGCTCAAGGCGCTCTCTCAGATCCTCCACGTGAGACCTCCCGTTATCCTTGTTCGGTCGATCTTAGTTGCGCTCGCGTCAACCGGCCAAGGGTACGAACTGAGCACCGCTGATTTGGAGGGTCATCTCGCCCGTAGTAGTGCTTAGGCCACGTTCGCTGCTATGGTGGAGAGGTTGACGAATTGTTGGCTGGCCCCGCGCATAGGTGCGAGTCGGCAGAGTCAAGTTGGGGTCTGGGTGTTCCGATGACTGAAGGCATGAGAACAGTAGCTGCGTTGAGCAGATCGCCGTGGTGTGACTGATGCGGCGTGGGCTCCATTCGAAGCGATCAGCGTTTCTCCTCCCATCAGGGCGAACGAGTGCGATGCTTGCCGCTGGGGCACTGGTCGGTATCGTGCCGGCGGTAGTGCTTTTCCCGGCAACGAGTTATGCCAGCAGTGGGGCTCTGACCTTCACCGGCTATGGGGTTGGATCTGGTAATGGCGCGAGTCAATTTGGTGAAGCCGGTTACGCCAGCCAAGGTCATCTCACCTATCAGGAGATCCTCGCGCACTTCTATGGTGGTGCTACGCTGGCCAATACCTATGACCGACTCATCACCGTTTGGCTGACCCAGGGGACGGGACAGCCGGCAACGGTGGTAGATGCCTCGGGCCTCGTCGTCAATAACATTGCGGTAGCTCCGAATACCCCGATCCAGGTATCCGATGCTGGTGGTACGATCTCGGTGAGCCAAGGGCTGGGATCGAGTGGTTGTTCGGCTCCGACCTCATGGTCTCCACTGACGTCGACGACAGGGTCGTTGACGATAAGCCCAGGGAATTTGGAGCCGTTAGGTTCGATGGTCAACGAGACCCAGAGCCAAGCGCTCGGGTGGTGTCAGTCGAGTGGCGCCGTTGAGTACGTTCGAGGTACGCTCGGCGTCACCGAGAACGGGCAGGGACAGCAGGTCTTGACGAACACCCTTGGACTCGAATCCTATGTCCGAGGGGTCATTGGGAACGAGATGCCGGTGGTGTGGGGGACGCTTGGCAGTGCTGGTCCTCAGGGTCAGGCCTGGGGTTTCCAGGCGCTTGAGGCACAGGCGATAGAGGCGCGGACCTATGCACTTGCCGTAGGGAACTCCTATAGTTTTGCACAGATCTGTGACTCTGACTATTGCCAGGTCTATGGAGGATTCAATACCGGGCAGGCCAGTCAGGCTCGCGCACTGATCGATGCGGCACAGACAGACACCGCAGGCCAAATCCTTAAGCAGTCCTCTGGCGCCCCTGCTTTTACCCAGTACTCCGCCTCCGATGGGGGTTACACCGCAGGAGGTGACTTCCCAGCGGTACCCGACCCCTATGATGCCGGCTGTTATGCCTCGATCTGTGATCCTTGGGACCCGTGGAGTCAGACGGTTGGACTCTCCTCACTCCAGCAGGCCTTCGCGAACGTGGGTACGGTGCAAGGTTTGAATGTCCTTCAGCGCACGGGTGAGGGTACTGACGGTGGTCGGGTCTTGTCGATCCAGGTCGTTGGTTCCAGCGGATCCTCCACCGTCTCGGGCACAGAGTTTGCCTCCATGCTCGGTCTGGACTCGGACTGGTTTAGCGTGAGTGGACCGATTGCGATCAACAACGATGGCAACAGTACTGCGCCCGCCCAACCCTCGGGGTCGACCGCCAGCTCTGGCATTATCGTCGCCTCCGCGGACGGCGGTACCGCGGCCGAGGATGGAGCGACCGACCTCGGCAGCACCTACACCTACGGCATCACCGGTCTCTCGGGTTCGCGCCCCCTCAACGCTCCAGTGGTCGGTGTAGCCGCAACTCCCGATGGGAAGGGCTACTGGCTGGTCGCCGCTGACGGTGGCGTCTTTGACTTT
>NZ_DAHVNP010000022.1 GCF_027319265.1 Ferrimicrobium sp.
GCTGGGCTGTGGTTATGAGGAGTCATAGGGCGCGACATGGTAAGGGTAAGCAAGGAATCCGAAATCGTTCATGTCCGTCGATGCCCGGGCCCTGGCAGAACGGAAAATGCGAGTCGCTTAACTTGCGACTTTCGTGACGAATTAGCTCTCCTATGCCACCGTTACTGAGCTGGAGCTGTTCTTAGTTCTACCATCGCTTCGATGATCGGTGAGGCCCCTCGGTATGAGGGTGATCGGGTGTTTCCCAAATCCATGCATGCAGCCAATAACGATAATCTCACGACCACCACTGACAAGGTGAATCCCTTGAGTTTTGCTACCTGGTGTTTGACGCGACGTCAGAGATAGGCGAACGGGACACCTTGATAGGAGCTGCGTTCATTCTGACGTGCAAATCCTGGGGCCGTTGGATGACTTTGCTGCGCAGCGGGATAGCTGTTGTGTGAAACTACTCACCAAATGGGACACTGAACCCCGCTTTCCTTGTCCGAAACCTCACTACCCCTCAGCAACTGGGCGTTGGTGCGCGAGTGTGCTTCGAAACCTGACGCGACGGCAAGTGGTGTTCGAAAGGCTCTGGCATCGCCGGAGGGGGAAGGGTTCGGTTACTTCCGGACGCCTGGGCTGACACTTCCCTGCTGGTGATGTGATGGAAGTCGAGCTCGACCATGCTCCTGGGGAGCTCTGACAATAGACAAGGCGACTCGGTGTTTTGGCGGGTCCGAACCCTTCCCCCAATGTCCAGAGCGCGGCCAGTCACACGCACTCAGTTGATAGGGAGGCGGAGGCAAGAAGGATATGAATAGCTACATCACGGAGCCAGAAGTTACAAGACTACTTGGGCGGGCCCATACAGGGCACTAATCCGCGTGAACACGGGTTGGACCGCCTCCAGTTGTGTAGGGTTCAGTCATCGGCGGGCCGCGTGGTTCACAGACTTCATTTGGACAGAGTAGTCTCTTCCCACCACACTCAGTGAGCTGGTTCAATTCGCCGTCCAACCATCGCTTTGATGGTCAATTGGGTGCTGTGGTGCAAGCTCGGTAGCCGCTATCCACTGCGCAAGTGACGTGAGGCGCGAAGGGGTGTGAGCGAGTGCCTCGAGTTGTCTCGATAGCAATGCGAAATCTGTCTCGTCGGTGATGGGCGCCTTTGCCGCGTTCGAGCGCTCGCTGATCTGGGAGCGCTAGGCGCGGGCATCGAGCTTGCGAAGCGCAAGGGCGTCTACTGGGGCCGAGGTGGTCCCTCGATCCAGATGCGTATTCTGCGTCACTCAACACACTCAGCGCTTTTGAAAGAGTGTTCTGCCAAATTGTTGCACGAGTTAGCGTTGGATCAAGTTGGGGCGAGCATGCCACTTCTGCGCTACCGATCGCGACCAGGGCCTGTAGTGTTCAAAAGGTTCGCCAAGTTGGCGCGTGAATTGTCACGTCCTTGGTCAAGGCAAGGTGAACCGGTGTCCGACGCTCAAGTGGATCCGCCCTGTTGCGGCTCCGGGAAGAGCGATCAATGAACGGCCATGGATTCGTTGAATAGCTAGTCACCACGCGTATGACTGACGTAACGCAACTGATGTGCTAGCATAATGCAACATGAGGATAATTTATCTCCGCAACGTGCCGGACGAGGTAGTCGAACGTCTGGAACGACTGGCTGTCCGTGACCGGATGTCCGTGGCGGCGGTGGCCGTGAGGGAGCTTGAGGAAGTGTCACGCCGGGTGGACAACCTGGTGCTGCTTGACAGTCTCCCGGATCTCGGCGTGGATCCAGCCTCAATTGTCGCCGATCTGGACGCTGAACGCGTCGAGACGTGATCGTTGTAGACGCTTCGGCGGCGGTTTCCGCGCTACTGAACGCTGGCTCTGCTCGTCAGGCGCTCACCGAACAACAGTTGCATGCTCCTTACCTCATCGACTCCGACATCGCTAACGCGCTTCGCCGTAGGGTAGCTGCCTCGCGAATCGACCCCAAGGACGCATGGACGGCACTCGATCACTGGAGGCGACTTGGCATGTTGCGCTATCCCATTTTCCATCTCTTAGGACGTATCTGGGAGCTTCGGGAAAACCTTTCGGCTTACGATGCTTCCTATGTTGCTCTGGCCGAATCACTTGGTTGCGCTTTGCTTACTGCGGACACGAGACTCAGCCATTCTCCAGGAATTCGCTGTCTGGTGACCGTTGTGCCGCGATAGCAAAGGCCGAGGCCGCGAGGACATCGACGCAATCATCACGGCGCGGACGGACGCTGAGGAGTAGTAGAGGTCAAACTCGGGGGAGCGCAAAAGGTGGCGGGCGTCGAATCGCTGCACACTGTCATCGACCAGATCGGCACCTATGTATTCTGCACTGACCCTCACTACCCGCACATTTACCAAGGAGGCTCGCCTAACTGTTACAGCAGTCGTGCTGCGTCCGCTCTCGGTGGCACTTGACAACCCCGATTGAAACTTGATTTAGGCGCTAGTCCAGCAGTGCTGGCTTCGATAGCCGGCAGCCACCGAGTATGGAACTCCCCCTGGGAGGCGGGACGCCACTCAATGCTGAGCGTTCGGTGCGGGTCCGCGTGGGCTTGACAGGTCTAGTACAGGGTGCTGTCATGCTAACGACGGGGCTCTATGTGGCGGACGAGTTGGTTCACAGATAACTGGGTCTCCACTTAACTCGGAGTGATTCACCCTGCAAGCTTCGCGGAGCCTTTCTTGCTGCTCTTCAATGTAGTAAAGGGCGGCTGAGTCAAGCGCAACACGGCGTTCTTGGCGCGACTTCGTCGGCCCGAGATAGGTGCCCGACTCGGTGGTATGGCCAAGAGATCGCGAGACATGAAGGCTATCTGCGCCGATGTCTTGCCAACGCAAAGCACACAGCTCTCCTCTTCTCATACCCGTAAGGGCAGCAAGGGCAATCACATTCACCCACTGGGGGTGGCGCTCCTTGGCTGCTTCAAGGATGCTGTTGAGCTGAGAGACATTTGGGGCGACAATGGCCGTACTGCCAAGCTTTCGTGGTGTCACGAGCAAGGCGACATTGTGCTCGACCCAGCCCCATTTCATTGCCTGGTTGAGAGCACCTCTGATGATGGCATGAGTCTGTCGAATGGTTGCCGGAGCCTTCCCTTGGGCGATGAGGGATCGGTAGAGAGGGTCGAGATCTAGTGCTCGGAGCTTATGGGCGGGGATTGAGCCAATAGCGGGCAGGACGTGGAGTCGGATGCGCCACTCATAGCCCTGCACGGTGGTCGGAGAAAGACCCTCTCTTGTGATCCCAAACCATTCGTTGACAACCTGTTCGGTGCTCACGTCTGAGCTTGCGGCGAGAGAAGTAGAAGAGTCCTGGACCTTGACCAACATCTGTTGTAACTCGCACTGAGCCTTGCGCTTTGTGCCCTTGACGGTCGCCCACTCGCGCCGACGCTTGCCGCTCGCTGGGTCACGCGGCAACTCCACCATCAGTTCCCACACACCAGGCTTCTTCTCTCGCAGTGACCCTCGCACGAGAACAAGCACGGCAGATCGACGATACTATGTCGGTCGAGCTGTGCAGTGCTACCTCAAATATAGCCTCTGGCCTGGTGGGCCGCCAGGGTCTCGAACCCTGCACCTTGGGATTAAAAGTCCCCTGCTCTACCGGATGAGCTAGCGGCCCGTTGGCGCTCGCAAGAGCGAGCGCTCGGTCCTACAGACTACTTCTTGGTCTCCCAAAAGATATCGCTAATCTGTCCAATGCTTGCAAGCAGTTGATCAGCTACGGCAGTGTCGTTGGTGCGCTTCACTTGACTTGTGAGCTTCTTGGCGCTCCAAAATACCTCATGGAGCTGCGGATACTTCTCAAGGTGGACAGGCTGGAAGTACTGGTACCACAGAACGTCAAGATGACGATTGACCTCCTCAGCACGCTGTTCCTTGATCAAGGTGGCGCGATCTCTAAAGTACTGATCATCGGACGCATTGTATTTTTCGACGATAGCTTTGATGGATTCAGCCTCGATCCGTGCTTGTGCAGGATCGTAAACACCACATGGTAGGTCGCAGTGCGCTGAGGCCTTGGCCGGAGCGCGTAGTGTGTCTACCAACGTGAGTATTTTTGTGAGGTACATAAGTTGTCCTTTCTACTGTTGTTATTGGACGACAGTAGCTTACCAGGGTTAGTCGTGTCTGATCGGACCCCTCCCGAGTTCACTGTGCGTCGACGTGCACGCCTAGCGTTGAGTCTCCCTTCTCTAGTGATGGCATCAGGGGCTTTGGCTTGGGCAATGGTGCAACGATATGAGGTGGTTGGAGACTCGATGTGTCCGACGTTGACCCATGGAGACAGGTTGTTGGTCTTGAAGTGGCGATGGGTACCAGTTGGGCGGATCCTCGTTCTGCAGGATTCGCATTCGGACGACCCCTTCATCAAGAGGTTGGTACGCCGTTCGCATTCCTCGATTTGGGTCGAGGGTGATAATTCCCTGGGTTCGACGGATAGTCGTCAGTTAGGTTGGTTCTCGAACAAGAGTGTTGTTGGCTGGGCTATCTACCGTTATTATCCATCCAGTAGGGCAGGAAGCTTGATCGGTGAGTAGAGTAAGTTGGTAGCTGCAAAGGGGTGAGCATGGCGGACCTTCGGGTTCAGATCAACCAATGGTTGGAAGAGGTCGACGAGTTAAACCTCGACAAGACTCCGATAGAGTCGTTACGTTCATTGCGTGACGTCGGTCGCCGACTAGAAAATTCTGTGTCGTATGCAAGGAGAGTACTGCAGACTCGACTAGACATCGCAACCGAGCTTGACGCTACTCGACCGACTTCGATCGTCTCAGTTGTTGCGTCGCATGCAGCTCCATCTCCACTGGCTGAGCGTCACGTAGAGGTTGAGATTCCTGAGGACGATATGGTGAGTGCCGAGACGTATCTCCGCTTGCTGGTTGGCGGTGATCGAACGCACTCGCTAGATCTTCTTGATGAATCGCAGCTAGCTGGCTATCAAGCGCGCCTGCAAGAGGGCGAGCGGACGATCTCTGGATTGCGGCGACAGTTGCATCAACGCCTAGATGCGTTGGGTGGCGAACTGGTGCGCCGTTATCAACAACATCCCGTGACTGACGTATAGGTTCTCCGTCATCCCTGCTTAGGGAACAATAACCGTGCCCTTGCGGTTAGGCTAGCCATGTTAGCCAAGTGTGCCAGGGGTGTTCCATCTTGAGACTTGCAGTGATTAGCTACCATGCCTCTCCCATGGCCGTGCCAGGATCTGGTGTGAACGGTGGCATGAACGTGTATGTGAGGGCTTTGACGACTCATCTTGCCCGTGCTGGGGTAGAGTGCGATATTTTTTCCGCGAGGGTGGGCGCTCAGCACGAGAAGTCCGTACGGCTGGAGTCTGGTCTCTGGCTCCATTCTCTGCCAGTACAACCCAGCGCGCCAGTTGGTTCAGCGCCTGACTACACCGGAATTCCTGAGTTCGCTGACCGTGTAGTGGAGCATATGGTGCGGTCTTCGATCAGTTATGATGCCGTGCATGCAAACTATTGGCTATCTGGGGTCGCTGCACATAGAGTAAAACACGACCTTGATATTCCGATGATCACCACTTTTCATACACTCGAGAAGGCCAAGCGTGCACACGGGGCGTTGGTTGATGACAGATCGAGTCTCAGAATTCATCAGGAGTCTCGCATTCTCGGTTGTTCGGACGCCGTGTTAGCCTCCGGAGACGATGAGGCGAGATGGTTGTTAGAGATGTATCAAGCGCCTGAGGAGAAAATCGTGCACTTGCCTCTTGGCATTGATCGAGCCTTCTTCGCACCCGGGCCGTCTGGGCCGGCCAGAGAAGCCATCGGCTTTGACGATACGATTCCCATCATTCTTTATGTCGGCCGCATCCAGTCGCTCAAAGGGACAGCGTTGGCGGTAAAAACCCTTGTCGAACTGCGTAAACACCGTTCGGCTCGACTCATTATTGTTGGCGGTCCATCAGGCGTAGATGGTGAGCGGGAGTTTGCGCGTGTCTTGGCTCTTGTCGAAGAATATGGCCTTGATGATGCGGTGACCATCGTTGAACCTATGTCACATGAGCTCCTGTCAACGTACTACCGCGCGGCGGATGTGGTTATCGTGCCTTCGGTGAGCGAGTCATTTGGACTCGTTGCCTTGGAAGCCATGGGCTGCGGCACGCCGGTGGTGGCGACGGATGCGGGAGGACTTCGGACGGTTGTCGATGATGGTTACTCTGGGATCTTGGTTAAAGATCGTCAACCATCGGCCTTTGCTCAAGCCATTGAATCGTTGCTGGCGAACCCAGTGCACTATCGAGCGATGTCGCAGAGGGCGTCAGCGTGTGCCGAATCGTTCACTTGGGCCGCCAGCGCGCGAAGGCTTATCGGCGTTGTGGAACGTGTGGTTCAGCAGGAAGTATTGGTTAGCTGCATGAGTTGTGCGTAGCTTCGGCGGCCGGTGGCAGACAAGATCTTCAATTGATCTCCCCCCCCATGACCAGTGCGGTGTTGGCAGGTCGTTTGTATTGCCCGAGTAGCTTGGAGTTTATCATGCATGATTTGCTGGTAGTTGGTGGCGGGGTCATGGGTGGCGCTTTGGCCGTCGGGATTGGTCGTGCCGAAGGCGGACCTCGTTCCGTCGCGATCCTGGATCATAGCCCCGAAAAGGCTCGATCCATTGCCTCTCGTTTTCCAGGTGGCGTTGCGGTTGACAGTGTGGAACCCGCAAAGATGTACCTGTTGGCGGTCAAACCCCATCACATACGTGGTGTGCTCACAGATCTCCCTCCTCATTCCAAAGTAATCTCGGTCGCAGCGGGAGTGCGACTCGATCAACTCCAGACCTGGGCGCCGGCTGGTGGCCAGGTTATTCGAGCAATGCCCAATACAGCCTGTGAGATCGGGGCGGGAGTCATTGCCATTAGTGAGATAGATGACAGCAGTTTCTTGACGGCCACTCGGGAGCTCTTTGGTCTCGTGGGTGAGGTGTTTGTTGTACCTGAGAAGCAGTTCGACGTCGTTAGTGCGCTATCAGGCAGCGGACCTGCCTATGTGTTTTTACTGCTAGAAGCGATGCAGGAGGCTGGCCTTACCCTTGGCCTTCCAGCCTCGGTGGCCCTCGAATTGGCGCGTGCCACCGTCCGCGGAGCGGTACTCTTGGCCGACGCCAAAGGAGAAGACCCTCGGACCTTGAGGTTGGCGGTGACATCTCCAGGTGGGATGACCGCAGCAGCAATCGCTGTGTTTGAAGAGCTTGGCTTGCGACACCAGACACTCGAAGCGGTTCGTGCCGCCACTGTGCGGGCGCAGGCACTCTCAGATCACGCCGGCGAGTGAATGACTGCCGATGTCGGTGTCTGAAGCGGGTCCTAGCGTAACGTTTCGGCTAGGCAGGACTTGTGCGATACACTGAACAAGTCAAAGGTTTGCGTTTTTGTTGCGGTGGTAGTGCATGTCTGTCATACTTTTAAGTATCAACGAGTCCGATGTCGGTGTCGATTTTGACCGATTTGCGCTGACCCGGCCTGGCGAGGATGGGTTGCGTTCATCCCTTAGGGGTCTCGTCGAAGGCGGTGTGATCGAGGAAGCGTTGTTGTTGAGCACGTGCGCACGTACCGAGCTCTACGTCATGGCGGATCAGTTTCACGCTACGGTTGATGAGGTTGCAGCTGCCCTCGCGCAGTCGTTGCAGTTGCCAATAACGGTGGTGCAGCCGGTTACACGTGTGCTCTATGGAAGGGCGGCTGTCCGGCATCTTTTGAGGGTTGCCGGGGGTTTGGAGTCGGCCATAGTGGGGGAGAGCGAGATTCTTTCACAGGTCAAGCAGGCCCTGTCAGCGGCGCGGGAGAGCAAAATTGTCCTTGGCTCACTTGGTCGGTACTTCGAACGTGCACTTGAGGTTGGAAAGCGCATTCGGAACGAGACACTGATTGGTTCTGGAAATGTATCAGTGACCTCGGCCGCCGCTTTGCTGGCCATGACCTCAAATGCGGCACTTGCTGATGGTACTCCTCGTGTTGGCGTTGTCGGTTCAGGAGCTATTGGGTCGGAGGTCGCTCGAGTTTTGGTCGATCATGGTGCTGAGGTGACGTTGATGTCGTCGTCTCCGGAGCGTCGGGATCTTCTTCATCGGGAGCTCAGCGGTGTCAGGGTGGTTGCAACCAGCGAGCTGTCTGGCCAACTCGCTTCGCTTGACACCCTCGTAATGGCCGGATCCGCCGTTCCGATGGTTCTCGATGCTTCAATTCTTGAAGGATTTTCGGGTCTACGCATTATTGATCTCTGTCGGCCGCGCACTATCGAGCGGGGAGTGGCCGAGGTCGCAGGTGTGGTACTTGTGGATCTCGATGATGTCAATCGCTTTGTGTCCGATCAGTTGGCGGAACGGATGGAAGCGGTCGACTCGGTAGAGCTGATCATCGAGACTGAACTCGCCGATTTTGGGGAGCTGGCCTGGCTGCAGGATATGAATCCCGTGCTTCGCGCCCTCTATGAGGAGGCAGAACGGGTTCGCGAAAGCGAGTTAAGCCGATCACTAAAGCGACTCGGGGCTACTGATCCAGGGATGATTGAAGAACTTGAGTTACTGACGCATCGGCTTGTGAACAAGCTGCTGCATCATCCTGCCACGTCATTGCGAGAACAGACAGGAGCAGAGGGCTTCGCGGAGTTTCTCGAAAACTTCAAAACTATCTTCCGGCTGTGACAGCCCATCGATCATGACGACCCCTTTGAAGATAGCTACGCGTGGTTCAGAACTAGCGCTGTGGCAGGCGATGCATGTATCCGCCGCGCTCCCGGTTCCGTCAGAGATTACTGTGGTCGAGACCGAGGGGGATCGAGTACAGGATCGTCCGCTTGCAGAGATTGGCGGTCAAGGGGTATTCGCTAAGGAGATTCAACACCACGTTTTGCACCATCAGGCTACGTTGGCGGTCCATTCTGCGAAGGATCTCCCGAGCGTGACGGTCAGTGGTCTTCAAATTGGCGCTTGGCTCCCTCGCGCTGACCCTCGGGACATGCTTGTCGGTTCTACGTTAGGGGATCTTCCAAACGGTGCCCGTGTTGGGACCTCGTCAATCCGTCGAGCAGCGCAGCTCCTCGCCCTGCGGCCAGATGTCGAGATTGTGCCACTTCGCGGAAACATTCGGACCAGGCTGGAGAAAGGGCAACGATTGGACGCAATCTTTGTTGCAGCTGCGGCGCTCCAACGACTCGATATCTGGCCGGAGATAACGGAAATTCTCAGCCCAGAGTTGATGCTGCCACAAGTTGGACAGGGCGCGATCGCCATCGAGTGCAGAGTGGACGATGATGCTACCCTTGAGATGCTTGCGTCGGTCAACGACTCTGCCACAGAGAAGGCGGTAATTGCAGAGCGGAGTCTCCTTCGGGTCTTTGGTACTGGCTGTAGCCTTCCTATCGGTGGACTTGCCGAGTTGAGCGGCCACGGGCTTATGTTGCGCGCGATGGTGGCAGCCCATGATGGAACGAGAATCCTTCGCGGTTCCGCCAGCGGTGACGAACCTACCCAACTTGGATCCGCACTTGCTCGTTCACTCGTCGAACGAGGAGCCCTTGCGCTGTTAGCTGATTCGGATGGGGAGTAGCATCGGATGGCACGTGTTGTACTGGTAGGAGCCGGGCCAGGAGATCCAGGACTCATCACAGTGCGAGGCTTTGAGTTGCTCAGGTCGGCCGATGTCGTGGTGACGGATTTCCTGGTAGATAGCCGCCTTAAACAGCTGATCCCCGCAGATGTCGATATCGTCGATGTGGGGAAACGGCCGGGTGCGACTTCGTTCTCCCAGGAAGCTATCAATCAAGAGCTCATTCGTCTCAGCCGGTCTCACGGCCTTGTTGTCCGTTTGAAGGGTGGAGACCCATTCCTTTTTGGTCGTGGCGGTGAGGAGGTTGATGCACTCCTTGCGGCAGGTATCTCCGTCGAGGTGGTGCCTGGTGTTACGTCCGCGCTGGCGGCCCCAGCCTACGCCGGCGTTCCAGTGACGCATCGAGGGTTAGCCGATGGCTACATCGTGATCACTGGACATCGACATGCTGACGCTCCCCTTGACTACGATTGGTCGGCGCTGGTCGCGTCAAAACTCACCATCGTGGTCTTGATGGGAGTTGCACGCCGAGGGCTGATCGCCGACGCGCTCATGGCCGCAGGCATGAGCGCGAATACCCCCGTCGTTGTGGTTGAGTCGGTCACCTGGCCCCAGGAACGATCGCTTCGAACAACCGTTGGCCAGCTTGCAGCTCAACAGATCGGATCTCCTGCGGTCATCGTCATCGGGACCACGGCGGGCCTTCACCTGGATTGGCGAGGATCTCTGCCGCTGGCCGGCATGAGCGTTCACCTCTTACGCCCCTTCGATCCGCATGATCGACTTGCTGAAAAGCTACGTGCAGACGGGGCCACGGTGATGCAAGCGCCTGCGATTGAGATCCAGGATCCCTCGGATGGCGGTCGTGCCCTGCGAGATGCGATGCGCAACATCGAGCGATATGATTGGCTGCTCTTTACCTCGAAGAACGGTGTTGAGCGGGCGATGGAAACGATGGTCGATCTGAGACGATTGGCCAACATTAAAATTGCGGTGATCGGCTCCGGGACGCGCGACGCTCTCGAACGCTATCGAGTCGGCAGCGATCTCATGCCCGCTGAGTTTGTGGGCGAAGCGTTGGTCGATAGTTTTCCGGCTGGGTCAGGGAGGGTGCTATTCCCACGGGCGCAGGTTGCCCGTGAAGTGGTACCGGACGGGCTACGCGCCAAGGGCTGGGGTGTCGATATTGTCGAGGCCTATCAGATCGGTGTTCCTGTCCCGTTCATGAAGGAAGATCTTGCTAGCACGATGGACGTCACTGTCTTTACCGCTGCGTCCACGGTGAGGGGCTACCGTGAGCAGTACCCAGGTGTGTTACCCAAGCAGGCGGTTGCCATCGGTCCTGTGACGGCGGACCGCTTGCGAGACCTTGGCGTCGAGCAGATCGTTGTCGCTGAGGAGTATTCGGTAGAGGGCCTGACTGCAGTGATCAGACGCCTCGCCGCCTCGTCGACACAGGAGTAGGTGGGTAGGCTAGAGGGAATGGAACACTTTCGACGCCCACGACGACTGCGTGCGACGCCTCAGATTCGCAATCTTGTGGCAGAGACGCACCTTCATCGTGAGCAGTTTATTCTACCGATGTTTGTCCGTGAAGGACTTGACCATCCTGCACCGATCGCTGCCATGCCTGGAGTGGTTCAACATTCCACGGCGAGCGCAGTGGAGGAGGTCCGCTCTCTTCTTGACCATGGAGTGGCTAGTGTACTCCTCTTCGGGGTGACTGATCATAAGGATGAGGATGGTAGCTACGCCTGTCGTGCTGATTTTGTGCTCCAACGCACGATCCAAGCGCTGAAGGAGACCTTTGGTGATGAGGTCTTTGTGATCAGTGACCTGTGTCTCGACGAATACACCACGCATGGGCACTGTGGTGTGCTGGATGAGCGAGGGAGGGTAGACAACGACCGTACCCTCATTCGTTACCAAGCACTGGCGCAGTCGCTGGCGCAGGCTGGCGTTGACATGGTGGCTCCCTCTGGGATGATGGATCATCAGGTCGCGGCGATACGAGAAGCGCTCGATGATAGCGATGCTGTTGACTGCGGCATTTTGGCCTACTCGGCCAAGTACGGGTCGGCCCTGTACGGGCCATTTCGAGAGGCAGTTGACGTTGAGATCGCTAACGGAGGCGACCGACGGGCGTACCAACAGGATTATCGCAATCAGCGAGAGGCGCTCTTTGAGGTTGAGTTAGATCTCGCTGAGGGTGCAGACATGGTGATGGTGAAGCCAGCATCGTTCTATCTTGATGTCCTTTCCAAGGTCCGTTCGGTATGCCCGGTCCCGCTGGCTGCTTACCAGGTTTCAGGCGAGTACTCGATGATTGTGGCGGCCGCAGCGGCGGGATACATCGATCGTCAGCAAACGATTCAAGAGTCACTGACGGCCATCGTTCGCGCTGGAGCAGATTGTGTACTGACGTACTTTGCAAAGGAGGCGGCAACATGGCTGTAATCGACGAGGACGCTATGACGAATGAGGCTGCGTTCGCTAGGGCCTGTACGTCGTTGGTTGGCGGAGTCAACTCGCCAGTACGTTCCTTTAATGCAGTGGGGGGAGTCCCCTTCTTCGTGCGTGAGGGTCACGGTTCCTATGTTGTTGACGTTGAGGGCCGTCGTTATCTCGATTACATCCAGTCCTACGGAGCGATCATCCACGGCCACGGCGATCAGCGAATCTTAAGTGCACTGTACGAAGCGGCTCGCCGTGGAACAACCTTCGGGGCTCCGACGCTTGGTGAGGTCAGATTAGCGGAGAGTATCAAGGCGAAGGTACCTGGAGTCGACCTGGTACGTCTCACGAATTCAGGCACCGAGGCGACTATGACCGCGCTGCGCCTAGCTCGTGGCGTGACTGGACGTTCCAAGATTATCAAATTTGAAGGATGCTATCATGGGCACTCGGATGCCTTGCTGGCTGCAAGTGGTTCCGGAGTCGCATCGCTGGGTCTGCCTGCGTCGGTTGGCGTGACTGCTGCGGCGGTACACGATACGGTGGTACTCCCCTTCAACGAAGTTCCTCAGATCGGTGAGGATATCGCCGCCGTTATTGTCGAACCAGTCGCCGCCAATATGGGACTGGTTCCAGCGGCACCAGGCTTTCTATCCCAGCTTCGCTCGCTCACCACACAGGCCGGTGCCTTGCTCATCTTTGATGAGGTGATCACTGGATTCCGTGTGGCAGATGGTGGCGCATCGACCCTGTTTGGCATCACGCCAGACCTATGGTGTTTTGGGAAGGTGATTGGTGGGGGACTACCAGTCGGCGCCCTGGCAGGCAGAGAGGATCTGATGGCGCAGCTTGCGCCAACGGGCCCGGTCTACCAAGCGGGGACACTTTCTGGAAATCCACTAGCGACGGCGGCCGGAGCTGCTGCGCTTGATCAGCTGAACGTGGCCAGCTATCGAATGTTGGCCGGGCGGGCTGAACAGCTGGCATTGGGACTCACCAAGGTGATCGAAGAGGCCGATCTTGCCGTTCAGGTCCAGCGAGTGAATGGACTGCTTGGACTCTTCTTCGCTGATGAACCCGTCACCAACTATCGTCAGGCGGTTGCATCGGTTGAGCGGGGAGTCTATCCCTACTTCTTCCACGCGATGCTCAAACGTGGCATAGCGCTCGCTCCCGGACCCTATGAGATTCTGTTCCCTGGGCTTGCGCATACCGTCGATGATATTGACAAGACCATCGATATTGCCTCAGCAGCAGCGGCTGAGGCTCGTGACCAGTGGCATCAACACCACTAGTTTCTTGGACCTTCTGGAGGGGCTGAAGCGGTCGCGCCACCATCGGGTGGTTGACTATCTTCCAGCGATAGGGCTGCCGACTCGACCATACGACGGCCACTAGCAGGCCGGAGGCCCTAGAGTGGCAGGCGCCACTGGCAGAGGGCTGACTAACCGGCCTCGCGTTCGCGCAGGCGCTGTGTCAAGCGGTAGATCTGTTCGATCCGGTCGGGGGCTGAGCCCGGCATGAGATTGGCCATGATTGCTACGACTGGAGTCATAGTCGCCTTCGAGCGCATGGCGAGCCAGACCCCGGAGGACATCAGTAGTGGATTGGAGATCGCTTTGACGAAGAGGGTTCCAACTGCGTAGTAACCCGCGTAGCGAGTCTGCAATGCTGTGGTGAAACCCGCTATCGGGCGAGGATCTCCTGTGCCGAGGCTCTGTGTGATGGCATTAGCGGCCATCCGACCGGTCTCGTATCCGTAGGAGATTCCCTCGCCATTGAAGGGATTGATGCTCGCCGTCGCGTCACCGACCATGAGGAAATTGGGTCCAGAACGTGGTTCAATACTAAGACCCATCTGTAATTTTCCGCCGGTGGCTTCGCGGGCGCTTCTATCCGCCGGGAAGTGCCATGCGTCTTGCGTCTGTTGGAGAAACCGTTCTAGGGCATGCGTCGTATTCATCTTGCGCCATCGAGCGCTGTTTGAAAGTAACCCAAAGCCAACGTTGGCGGTCCCATCTCCGGCTGGGAAGATCCACCCATAACCAGGTATGGTCGCACCGTTCTCATCGCGAAGATCGAGGTGAGACTCGATCCAATGTTCGTCGGATCGATCCGTCTCGAAGTAGCCGCGGATTGCGAGCCCGAGAGGTTTGGCCACATTGCGGCGAGCTCCAAGGGATCGAGCGATCCGTGCGTTCGAACCTTCGGCGAGGACGTAGGCCTTCGCCGTTAGGGTGGACGCTTCGTCCGTCTCGATGTCCTTGACACGCAGCGACTGGATGTGTCCCCCCGCGAGCGTCGCTTCAATCGCTTCATGATGGTAGAGCACGGTCGCACCGACGCTAGCGGCACGATCGAGGACCGCTTGATCTAGCACGGATCTTCGAACAACGTATCCATAGTTTGGATAATCAGGTAGATTTGGCCAGGGCAGCTCGTAGGAGCGGCCATAGGCGACCGCACGCAATCCATGGTACTTCTGCTGTGTGTCGAGCATCGATTGCAGGCCCATGGCCTCAAGTTCAACGACGGCCCGTGGGGTCAGCCCATCACCACAGGTCTTGTCGCGGGGAAACTGCTTTTTCTCCACCACGATGACCGAGACTCCACGCATGGCGAGCCAAAAGGCGGTTGCCGCACCCGCTGGGCCGCCCCCGATGACGATCACATCAGCTGAGTGCTCTTCGTCGATATTTTTATTCACCTCATCTATCGTAGACTGAGGCGGGGCGCTAGTTAGTGATTCACCAAATAGGTTGGTCCTTTGGCAATCAGAGTGGGTCGATCTCGTCTGGATTTGCACGTAAGGGTAGAAACGTATCAAGATGGAGGTGCACGTGGGTGGTTTTCGCGTCTGCATTGGCAATGGTACCGATAGAAATGGGGTGAGGTGACTCAATACCTTCCGATAGTCATCATGCTGGTCCTGGGAGCACTCTTCGCATCGGGTTCCTTTATAGCCTCAGGTCTTTTTGCTCCACGGCGTCCGCATCGGGCCAAGTCGGCACCCTACGAGTGCGGTATTGTCCCGAGGACTGAGCTGGCGGAGCGTTTCCCTGTGCGGTTTTACCTTGTAGCGATGATCTTCATCATCTTTGATATCGAAATCATTTTCTTATACCCCTTCGCAGCGGCTGCAGGCGAGCTAGGCACCTTTGGGGTGATTGAGATTGCGACCTTCGCTCTCGTCGTCTTCATCGCCTTTGCATACTTGGTAGCAAACGGTGCACTGAGTTGGGGACCAAAGCGGGGCGCATCGGTCGAGGGTCGCGTCGCGCGTCGGGTCGATCTTGGAGAGCTGACCGCATCGATGGTGCGAGGAGGACGCGACTAATGCCACTGGAGGACCTCAGCTACAACTTCCTTACTGGCAACGTTGAGAAGCTGGTGCAGTGGGCACGCAAGGCTAGCGTCTGGCCGGCCACCTTTGGGCTTGCGTGCTGTGCCATTGAGATGATGGCGAGTGGAGCAGCGGATTTTGATCTTGCCCGCTTTGGTATGGAGGTTTTTCGAGCGTCGCCTCGGCAATCAGATCTTATGATCGTTGCTGGCCGTGTGTCACAAAAAATGGCACCTGTTCTACGCCAGGTGTATGACCAGATGATGGAACCCAAGTGGGTCATCTCAATGGGTGTGTGTGCTTCGACTGGTGGAATGTTCAACAACTATGCAATCGTACAAGGTGTCGATCAGATCGTTCCGGTCGATGTCTACGCGCCTGGGTGTCCTCCTGGTCCAGAGACGCTGATGCACGCCATTCTCACCCTCCATCATCAGATCCAAACCGGGGACATCTTGCGGCGTCGTGCAGCCGGTGAGAAGGGTACGACTCTTCGCATGATTGGTGAATCATCCACGACCAAGATGCTCGGAGGTGTCGAAGACCTTGTCTGAGGTGATAGTGATGGAGAGGTCAGAGTACCTCTCAACGGTTCGTGCGCGCCATGACGACGGTTACATCTATCTGGCAGACCTAACCTGTGTCGACTATTTGAATGATCAGACGCGGGTGATCGATGGGGATCTTCGACCGCAACGTTTTGAGTTGGTCGTCAATCTCCGATCATTTGCACCACCGGCGATCTTGCGTCTGCGGGTTCAGGTGCCGGAGGCTGACCCCGTGGTCCCATCGATCTTTTCGCTGTATCCGGGGGCAGAGGCCATGGAACGAGAGGTCTTTGATCTCTTTGGTATCCGATTTGAGGATCATCCTGACCTCACGCGGATCCTGCTGCCGGAGGACTGGGAAGGCCATCCACTCCGAAAAGATTACGGAGTGGGGAGAGTACCGGTGCAGTTCAAGGAGGTGAAGCGTAACCGATGAGTAGCTCGATTTATACGGTCATTCGACCGGATGGGGACAGTCGATTCGGGCTCGTTCAGGAGACCTCTGAGGGACTCCAGGAGCTTGGCGCTCGCTCGGCAACGACGGCAGCTGCCCTTGCGAAGGAGACCGGGTCGACGTTGCGCATTCCAGAGGGTGAAGCCGAGCTCGAGGCCGATTCCGACGATGGCCGCATGATCATCAATATGGGTCCGCAACACCCTTCAACCCACGGGGTGCTACGTATCATGCTGGAGATCGAAGGCGAGACGGTTCTTCGTTCCAAGCCCGTCGTTGGGTACCTCCACACAGGGATGGAGAAGACAGCTGAGAACCTGACCTATCTGCAGGGCACCACGAACGTGACTCGAATGGACTACCTGTCTCCATTAAATAACGAGCTGGTCTTTTGTCTAGCCGCCGAGAGCCTGCTCGGTATCGAATTGCCCGAGCGTGCGACCTGGATTCGGATGCTGATGTCAGAACTCAATCGCATCGCATCGCATGTCATGTGGTTAGCCACGAACGGGATGGATCTCGGGTCGACCTCGATGATGATCTTCGGCTTCAGGGATCGAGAAATGGTACTCTCATTCTTTGAGAAGACCTCTGGACTACGGATGAACAACAACTACATCCGTGTTGGGGGTGTCGCGGCAGACCTTCCTGATGGTTGGGAGGACGATGTCACTGCTATCGTCGATACGATCGAGGCTCGGACCAAAGATTACGATGAACTCATCACCGGACAGCCGATATTTCGCGAGCGGGTGGTGGGCGTTGGCCTTCTGAGTCCTGCCCAAGCCGTTGCGCTTTCAGCGTCAGGTCCGATTCTTCGAGCCTCAGGAGTGCCCTGGGATCTGCGCAAGGAGATGCCATATCTCTACTATGATCAGGTGGATTTTGACGTTATTGTCGGGAGCGTGGGTGACACCTACGACCGATATGCGGTCCGACTTTTTGAAATCCGGGAGTCCATCTCCATTGTTCGCCAGATACTCGACAAAATGCCAAAGGGCCCCTATCGAGCACTCGACCCCAAGGTGACGCCACCTCCGAGGGCACGGATCGATGAATCCATGGAGGCACTGATCCATCATTTCAAACTCTTCACCGAGGGCATTCGCATCCCTCCTGGTGAAAGCTATGTAGCCATCGAGTCACCTCGAGGTGAGCTGGGTTGTTATATGGTCTCTGATGGCTCGGCGAAGCCGTTCAGGATGCACATACGCGGACCATCGTTTGTGAATCTGCAGAGTCTCCCGGTGATGCTCCATGGTGGAATGTTGGCAGATGCCGTCGCAGTCATATCGTCAGTAGATCCGGTAATGGGAGAGGTGGATCGTTAGGTGTCGCGTTTCTCAGGTGAAATGTTGAGTCGTGCAGAGGAGCTGGTTTCACTCTACCCAGATCCTCGCTCCGCGACTATCCCACTGTGTCATCTGGCACAGGAGCAGGATGGTTATGTAACGAATGAGGCCATGGCCCATATCGCCGAGCTCGTAGGCTCAAGCGCGGCGGAGGTCCAAGGGACAGCCTCGTTCTATGACATGTTGAAGTTAGAACCGGTTGGGCAGTATGTGATCGGTGTCTGCACAAATATTGCCTGCATGCTTCGCGGAGCCTATGAGTTGCTCGAAGACGCCGAGGCGGTCCTCGATACTCCAGTTGGAGCGACTACCCCCGATGGTCTGTTCACCCTCGAGGAGGTGGAGTGTATCGCCCACTGCGATCGAGCACCGGCGGCACAGGTGAACTATCGCTATTTTGGTCCGCTCGACCGGCAGAGTTTTGCGGCACTCATCGCCAAGCTTCGCAACGGCGAACTCGATGACGAGGTTCCACCACACGGAACACTTCTGCGGATTCGCAGAGAGGCGCCCGGTGTGATCCCGATGGAGGAGATCGATCGCTACCGAGCCCAGGAGGCAGAGCGGGAGCGGCAAAGTGACTGAGCGAATTGTCGGAGCTCGTCTGCAGTATGAGGACTCTGCGACCCTAGAGCGGTTTTTGGCCACTGGTGGCGACGATGGACTCCGCAAAGCAGTGCTCGAGATGCGTCCCGAGGAGGTCGCAGCCGAGGTCATGACTGCCAACCTCCTTGGTCGCGGTGGTGCCGGGTTTGAAGCTGGTCGTAAGTGGTCGATGTTGCGCAAGGCCCCCCGTCGTTATCTGGTGATCAATGGGGATGAGAGCGAACCGGCGACCTTTAAGGACCATCTCTTAGTTGAGCGCGATCCCCATCAGCTCGTCGAGGGCGCGACTATCGCAGCCTACGCAATTGAGGCCTCCTTCGTGGTGATTTATCTGCGAGGTGAGTTCGCGCTCGGCCTCGAGCGGGTGCAGCAGGCGATCAATGAAGCGTATGCGAGGAATGCATTGGGACGCTCGATCTTTGGGTCCTCGTTCTCGGTTGACATCGTTTTGCAGCCGGGAGCGGGTGCCTACATCTGTGGTGAGGAGACATCGCTGATCGAGTCGTTAGAGGGCAAGCGTGGGTTTCCAAGGATCAAGCCACCATACTTCCCGGCGGTGATTGGTCTCTACGGTCAACCCACCATCGTGAACAATGTGGAGACGGTCTCGAACTTGCCCTGGATCATCAATCGAGGTGGTGAGGCGTTTAAAGAGCTTGGGCAGGGACGCTCCACCGGTACGCGACTCTTTGCGCTCTCTGGCCAGGTGCAGAGGCCTGGGCCTTATGAAGTCGAGATGACTAAGATCACCTTTCGAGACTTGATTTATGGTAATGAGTACGGTCAAGGGCTGAATCCTGATCGGTCCCTGTTGGCGTTTATCCCGGGAGGCGTCTCGGCGCCATGGTTCTTCCCAGAGCACCTCGATATCCCGCTCGGACAGGATGAGGTGGCCAAGGCTGGCTCGATGCTGGGGTCTGGGTCGGTCATTGTGATGGATGATTCCTCCTGTCCGGTCCGGTCCGCTTGGCGTATCGCAAGGTTCTTTGCCCGAGAGTCGTGCGGACAATGCACCCCGTGTCGCGAGGGAGGCGCCTGGATTGACAAGATTCTGCGACGTATCGAGGAAGGGGAGGGAAGAGAGGCTGATCTCGATCTTCTTCTTGACCTGTGTGACAACATCTCGCCTGGGATCAAGTGGCCTCCGGCACAGACCACGATCTGCGTGCTAGGACCTTCGATTCCTCCGTCGGTCAATGCAGCCATTCAGCATTTTCGTGATGATTTTTTGATCCATATTAAGGAAGGACGGTGCCCTCATGCCTGATGAATTGGTCACCGTGACGGTCGATGGCCAATCCTTTCCCGTTCGCAAGGGAGTGAAGGTCATCGATGCGCTCGATGATGTTGGGGTCCATGTGCCTCGATTTTGTTACCACCCGCGCATGAGCGCGGTTGGGATGTGTCGTATGTGTCTGGTGGAGGTGGAGGGTCCACGCGGACCCTCTTTGCAGCCATCATGCTTTATCGACATTGCTGATGGCATGGAGATCCGTACAGAGTCGGAATCGGTCAAGAAAGCCCAGCATGGTGTCCTTGAGTTTCTATTAGCGAACCATCCTTTGGACTGTCCAGTCTGTGATAAGGGTGGGGAGTGTCCTCTTCAGGACCAGGCCTTTGCCCATGGTTCAGGCGAAACCCGCTTCGTGGAGGAGAAGCGACACTACGCAAAGCCAATCCCGATCTCGCGGTTGATCAAACTCGATCGTGAGCGCTGTATCCAGTGTGACCGGTGTACGCGGTTTGCTGATGAGATCGCCGGAGAGCCCCTCATCGACTTTGCTGGTCGTGGCGGAACACTGCGCATCTCAACCTTTTCGGATGTGGATTTCGACTCCTACTTCTCCGGCAATGTGGCGCAAATCTGTCCAGTGGGTGCGCTTACGGCGACGCCGTATCGGTTTAAGGCACGGCCATGGGACCTCCTACAGTCGTCCTCGACCTGTCTACAGTGTGACATGGGTTGCCAGGTCAGCCTCCAATCGAGCCAAAACGAGTTGACAAGAATGCTGGGGATTGACTCTGACGCCATCAATCATGGGTGGCTCTGTGATCGCGGCAGGTTCTCCACCAGTGAGATCAACAACCTTGAGGCTCGGGTGAGTCGACCACGGGTACGGGATCAAGACACCGTGGTGGATGTCTCGTGGACGAGGGCGCTACGGCTCGCGGCGGCGACCATCAAACAAGCTATTGATGAGCGTGGTGCGTCCTCAGTCGCTCTGCTTTCGGGGGCCTCAATGACTCTCGAAGATACCTACGCATGGGCGAAGCTTGCGAGCGATGTGGTGCGCACGAACGCCGTCGATGGAGCCGCTGACGTGCGTGTTGATGGCACACTGCTCTTGGCGAACCCGGCGTCGATCAACGAGGCGTTGAGTGCAAAGACACTGGTCTTGTTCAACGTTGACCCAAAGAACGAACTTCCAGTGATGCATCTGCGCCTGCGGGCCGCGATGCGCAATGGGCTTCGGGTCGTTGAGGTGAACACGACACCAACCGACCTTACGCCAATGGTCGATCGTTGGGTAGCCATTCAGCCTGAGGACATGGCCCATACCATCGATGTGGCAGTGGACGCTGTAGGAGATGATCCCGATGGCGTGGTGATCATGGCAGGCTGTCGTGAACGCGCGATCAGTACCTCCTTGAATACAGCGTTGGTGGCAGCGATGTTGCACCGACTCCCGGAGGCGAAGGTGCTGAGTGGTGTGGCTCGTGGGACGAACGCGTTGGCGGTGGGATTCACCCCGAACGCGCCCCAGGGAATCCGTGCGACAGATGGCGTCGCTCCATCGTTGAGCGCGGACGCGATTGTGGCGGGTGCGCTTCGAGGCGAGATAGCGGTCCTGGTGGTACTCGATACGGATCTGACGCGCCTTGGACTCTCCGATGAGGATCTTGTCACCTTAGGCCAACGAACCACTGTCATCGCGTTGAGTTCGTTCGAGTCGGCGACGACCCAGCACGCCTCCGTTGTGTTGCCGTTGAGTGCCTATGGCGAACAGCAGGGCTCGACACTCAACATCGAATGGCGACATCTCCGCCTTGGTCGGCAGGTGGAACCGGTTGCTCAGGCGAGGCCGGCGTGGGTGGTGGCGACAGAGCTCGCCTCCGCGCTCGGTGATGAGTTGGGGTTCTTGACGTTGGCAGACATTACGCGCGGTCTGAGCCAGTCTGGTGGGCTGTTGGCCGGGCTGGGTTATCACTACTTTGAAGAGGGTCTGGATGGACCACTCTTTCCAAGAACGCGGACCGAACCGGTGGCGAGTCGCCGGATCCTCGATCCGATGGCGACGCCAGGCATCGCCTCCATCGATCGCCAGGGGGCCAACTTTAGCTCCGGTAACGTCATCGAACCCAGTGAGGCCCCAGGTTTCGGACTCGGTGGAGGGGAGACGCCAAGAGCCCTTGCGTCGGCTTCGGTTGCCAAATGGGAGGGGCCGGTTACACTGGATCCGCTCTCCGATGGGGAGTATTGGCTGCGATTGGTACCCCGACTCTACGATCCTACGCCCGAGCTGTTGGCCAATCCTTTCTTGAAGTCTGCAGTTCGTGAGCCGGTACTGGTCCTCACCCCCGCCCAGGCTGAAAGCCTTGGATTGGCTGAGGGGGACCGGTGTCGCCTCGAGGGGGCGGAGACGGTCGAGGTGCTGGTTCAACTCGTCAAGGAGGATGCGATGGCGTTGACGGTTCGTGGGGTGACACCGGGGACACTGCGGCTCTTGGGTGATCAATCGTGGGTCAAGGTGAGGGTGGAGAAAATCAATGGGTAGCGATCCATTATTGGCGGGACACATCACGTGGGTTGTTGTGTTGATCGTAGTGATCAAGGTGCTCGTCGCCTTTATCGCGCTGATGGTGTCGGTCTTGCTTGCGATCTGGATCGAGCGCAAGGTGATCTCCGACATGCAGAACCGTATTGGGCCCAACCGCGCTGGACCTTTTGGAATTCTGCAGAGTTTGGCCGATGGGATCAAGCTCTTTTTTAAGGAAGACCTGATCCCCGAGCGCTCCGATAAGTTCATCTTTAAGTTGGCCCCGTATCTGTCGGTGATTCCCGCCTTCATCACCTTTACTTTGGTGCCGGTCGGAGGGATGGTCGACATCTTTGGCCACAGGACCGAACTCCAAGTGGCCGATCCACCGATCGGAATCCTGCTGCTACTAGCGATGTCTTCGATATCGGTCTACGGCGTTATGCTTGCTGGCTGGTCATCGGGATCGAAGTATCCGCTGATAGGTTCGGTACGGGCCTCGGCGCAGATGATCTCCTACGAGGCTGCGATGGGTCTATCGATCGCCTCAGTCGTGCTCTTGACTGGTTCGCTATCGACGAGAAACATGGTGTCTCAGCAGCTTGGGACGTTCTTTGGATTTATCCCACACTGGAACATCATTCGTTTAGGGGTGATCCCCTTCCTTGTCTTTATTATCGCCATCACCGCGGAGGTGAACCGCCCTCCCTTTGACCTCGTCGAGGCGGAGCAGGAGTTGGTCGGAGGTTTTCATACCGAGTACTCCTCGATCAGATTTGCTCTCTTTTACCTCGCGGAGTACATGAACACGATCACGATGTCGGCAATCATGGTGACGATGTTCTTTGGGGGGCCAGATGGCCCTGATCCACACTTCTTGCACTGGCTGTGGCCGATCATCTGGTTTATCGTCAAGACAGCCATCTTTTTCTTCATCTATGTCTGGTTCCGTGCAGCACTTCCTCGTTTGCGCTACGACCAGCTGATGGACCTCGGCTGGAAGGTGCTGATTCCGGTCATGTTGGTGTGGCTGTTGGTGGTCGCCGCGATGCGCGTCTCTAGACCGCTCGGGTTTGGCATGGTGGGTCTTGGTATCGTCGGCGGGTTGCTGCTCTATCGGGCCATTGCGGTGGGACGCGATCGGAGTACATCGCGAGAGCTGGCTCGACCTTCGCGAGTGGAACTTGAGTCACCTCAGGACAGGAGGGAGGAACATGGGGATTCTTAGCGGTCTAGGCGGCTTCAAGATAACCTTCAAACAGATGGCGGAGCCACGCGTGACTCGCCAATACCCGGAGGAGAAAAGGCCCAAGCCGCCACGGTTTCATGGCCGCCATGTTCTCAATCGATATCCCGATGGCATGGAAAAGTGCATCGGCTGTGAACTCTGTGCTGGTGTTTGTCCCGCTCGGTGTATCTATGTGCGTGGAGCTGATAACGATCCCGAGGCGCCAGTCTCACCCGGTGAGCGGTTCGGTTTCGTCTACGAGATCAACTACTTACGCTGCATCCACTGTGATCTCTGCGTGGAGGCATGTCCGACCGAGGCCATCACCGAATCCAAGATGTTTGAGTTCTCCTTCACCAGCCGGGAGGATGCGATCTACACGAAGGCTGAACTCGTCGTTGATGATGAGGGGCATCCACGTCGGACCCCTTTCGAGGATTGGCATGACGATGATGAAGAGGACACCTCGGGATGGGTGCGAGCCACCGCTCCTTCGGGGGATCCAAACTTCGAAGGAGTCGCTGGATGGTCTGGCGAGCTGGGCTATGGCGTTCGATTGCCTGAGAGGGGTCAGTCGGATATCTCGGAGGACGAGATGGCTGCGGTGTTCTCGTTACGTGAAGTCCTCTCGGATCGTATTGCTCGAAAGATTGGAGGGAAGGTCTGGTGATCCTGGCCTCGGTGATATCCGTACCTCAACTCATCGTCTTTATGGTGTCGGTGGTGATCATCGCTATCGGTGGTGTCGGGCTTCTGACGGCACGGTACCCCGTGCACGCCGCTCTGTTTCTGGTCATGACCCTCTTTGGGGTAGCGATCCTCTTCATCGAGGAAGGTGCTGAGTTTCTTGCGGCGGTGCAGGTGGTGGTCTATGCGGGAGCCGTGGTTGTGCTGTTCCTGTTTGTGATCATGTTGCTTGGCGTCGACCGTGAAGAGATTGCGAGTTTCGCGGGCGATACCGTGCGTGTGGGGCTTGCAGGAGCGGGCGTCGTCTTGATCCTCGCCGAGCTGTTTATTGTGGCGACCGGTGCATGGGCGACCGGTGCGCATTCTACGGCGGGAAAACTGAGTGCAGGTTCGAATATTGGAGTGCTTGCACGCTCGGTCTTTACGACCTATCTCCTACCATTTGAACTGACTGCGGCTCTCCTGGTGATCGCGGTGGTGGGAGCAGTGATACTGTCTCGCCGCATGGGGGCCGAGACGGCAATACTTGGCCAGTCACCGGTTGGCCAGTCACCGGTTGGCCAGTCACCGGTTGGCCAGTCACCGGTTGACCAGTCACCGGTTGGCCAGTCACCGGTTGGCCCGGTTCAGGAGGTCGAACAGTGACGATCCCTGGGAGTTGGTATCTGGTAGTCGCGGCATTGCTGTTTGGTCTTGGGACCTTCGGGGTGTTGACGCGGCGTAACGTCATCGTCATGTTTATGTCTGTTGAGCTGATGTTGAATGCGGTCAACTTAACCTTCGTCACCTATGCCAGGATGCTCAACGATGTTGGTGGCCAGATCGCGGTGTTCTTTGTGCTCGTAGTCGCGGCTGCTGAGGTGGTCGTTGGACTTGGGATCATTGTTGCGATCTTTCGACATCGTGCGACTGTCACCGTCGATGATATTTCGAGTTTGAAGGGCTAGAGATGGTTGTTTTGGGTTTGGTGATCGGCTTTCCGCTGCTTGGTTTCCTCGTCTTGCTTGCCTTTGGGAAACGGATGGGAGACCCTGGAGCTGGCTGGTTTGGGACGATAGCAGTTGCTTCGAGTTTTGTCGCCGCGGTCGCAACTTGGATCGTTCTTTTGACCAAGCATGGGTCAAATCGGACCCAGCTATTGCACTTATTCCCTTGGTTCCATGCGGGAAGTCTGCAGGTGAACATCACCTTCCGGGCTGATCCACTCTCTGTGGTGATGATCCTCTTCGTCACCGGAGTTGCGGCACTTATCCACCTCTATTCGATCGGCTACATGAAGCGAGATGCGCGCTTCCACCAGTTCTTCGTCTACCTCAACCTCTTTGTCTTCTCGATGCTCGTCCTCGTGACCGCCAACAACCTTCCGCTGACGTTTCTTGGATGGGAGGGAGTAGGGGCTTGTTCCTATTGGTTGATCTCGTTTTGGTTTGAACGCCCGACCGCTGCCAGTGCAGGCAAGAAGGCCTTCATCATCAATCGCATTGGTGACATGGGTTTCATGCTGGGAACCTTCCTGATCTTTCTCAACCTCCATTCGGTCAGCTACTCAAAGGTGCTACCCGAGGCTCACCAACTGTCTAGCGGGACAGCCGAGGCGATCGCACTCTTGTTCTTCTTGGCAGCTGCGGGCAAGTCAGCGCAGTTACCGCTGTTTACTTGGTTGCTTGATGCCATGGAGGGACCAACTCCTGTCTCGGCTTTGATCCATGCCGCGACAATGGTGACCGCAGGGGTTTACCTAATGGCACGGCTGTCGCCGATCCTTGCACTCGCTCATGCCGCGTCGATGACGATTGCGATCATCGGTGTGATCACCGCGTTCGTGGCGGCGATGGCGGCGACTTCGCAGACTGACATCAAAAAGATTGTGGCGTTCTCAACGGTCAGCCAGTTGGGCTACATGATGCTTGGCATCGGAACGGGTGCCTACATTGCAGCGATCTTTTTGATGGTTACTCACGCCTTCTATAAGGCGCTGATCTTCTTGTCCTCTGGATCGGTGATCCATTCGCTCGACAATGAACAGAGCATCCGGCGCATGGGTGCGCTTGCGAAGCTGATGCCGATTACTGCATGGACCATGATCATCGCCTGGCTCTCCATCGCTGGTGTGCCGCCGTTTTCTGGTTTCTTCTCGAAGGGCTCCGTGCTTGAGGATGCCTTCGGTCGCAACG
This sequence comes from Ferrimicrobium sp., assembly GCF_027319265.1. Lineage (NCBI taxonomy): Bacteria > Bacillati > Actinomycetota > Acidimicrobiia > Acidimicrobiales > Acidimicrobiaceae > Ferrimicrobium > Ferrimicrobium sp. The sequence goes on from NZ_DAHVNP010000022.1 coordinate 26,189, forward strand.
AGTTGCTCTGGGTTGTTGGTGTGGTGACCGCATTGTTGACGGCGTACTACATGGGCCGTCTCGTCTTTGTGGTCTTCTACGGCAAGGCACGCTGGGAGGAGATCACCCATGGTCACGATCCACATGAGTCGCCCCGTATCATGACGATCCCGCTGATTGTGCTGGCCGTTGCGGCGGCGACTGCAGGTCTATTGAACCTGCCCTACGGTGGCCTTCGTTTCCTACACAACTGGCTAGCGCCGGTATTCGGTTCCGCCTTGGTCACCTATCATCTCTCGAGTTCAGAGAAGGTCTTACTCCCGGCCACCGATGCCGTCGTTGCTCTCCTTGGTATCTTCTTGGCATGGCGTCTGTGGCGCAATCACTCCGAACGTAAAGCGCTTGAACCCGCGGTGCTGTTCAAGGGCTGGTATATCGACACCTTCTATGATCGTACCTTTGCGCGCGGAGGTACGGCCTTAGCGAAGCTCGGCGATCGAGTCGTTGACCCCACCATCATTGACGGAGCAGTTGGGGGTGTCGCTTGGCTGTTTCGTTGGGTGGGTGGACTTGGTAAACGAGTGCAGTCTGGATTGGTTCGGAGTTATCTCCTGATAATGGTCGCAGGGATCGTGGTAGTCCTTGCGTATGTGCTCGTGAGTGCGGCGCGGTAGAGAGGAATTCGATGACGTTACTCGATTGGCTGATAGCACTTCCCGCCCTAGGAGCTCTGGTGGTACCGATGATGGCCCTGCCGCCGGAGAACCAGAAGTTGATTCGATATTTTGGGATTGCGATCTCCTTGGTGGAGTTAGGTATCGCCATTGGTATGGCGATCGCCTTTAAGCTTCATACAAGTTCCTATCAGTTTGTCACCAAGGTTCACTGGATTGGAGCCTTTGGAATCGCCTGGTACCTGGGAGCCGACGGTATCTCGCTGGTGCTCGTACTGCTGACGGCGGTGCTTTTCACCATCGCCATGTTCGCGATGAAGGGGGTAAAGGACTATCGAGCCTATGTCGGTTGGATGTTGCTCCTTGAGGCAGCATGCATGGGTAGCTTCACTGCGCTTGATCTCTTCCTCTTCTTCGTCTTCTTTGAGCTGACGCTGGTACCTAGCTATTTTTTGATTGCCGACTTCGGCTTGGGGGCATCGGGACGCGCGGCGATCAAGTTCTTTGTCTATACCTTTGCAGGCTCAGCCTTTCTACTAGTGGGTATCGTCTCGTTGGTCTTTATCCATGACCACCAGACTGGACATCTCACCTTCTCGTTGCCAGCGCTTATGCATACGAGGCTTCCAAAAGATACCGCGATCCTGCTGTTTCTGGCCTTTGCTGCCGCGTTTGCCGTCAAGACGCCGATCTTTCCTTTCCATACCTGGTCGCCGGATACCTACCGCTCTGCTCCCATCCCGGCCGTGGTGATTCTGGCGGGCGTCATGGCCAAGCTTGGTACCTATGGTCTCATACGGTTCAACCTGGAGCTATTCCCCGCGACCTCTCGGGAGCTTGCTTGGTTGATGCTGACGCTTGGAGTTGTCGGCATTCTCTACGGCGCGATCGTGGCGGCTGGTGAGCGAGATCTTGGACGAATGGTCGCCTACTCATCGCTGTCGCATATGGGGTTCATCGTGCTTGGCATCTTCGCCTTTTCGGCCGAAGCCCTCTCGGGGAGCACGCTCCAGATGGTGAATCACGGTATCTACACCGCTGCTATCTTTCTACTGTTGGGAATGATCTATGAGCGGCGAGGCACCTTGGATATGAACAAGCTCGGAGGCCTTCAAAAAAAGGCGCCCATCTTCGCAGCCGTCTTCATCCTCGTCGTCATGGGTATGATCGGTCTGCCGGGGTTGAATGGATTCGTCGGGGAGTTCTTAATTCTTATCGGTACCTTCATCACCCATCGGTGGTGGGCCGTGGTTGCGGTTCTCGGTGTTGTCTTGAGCGCGATCTATCTCCTCTGGGCCTACCAGCGGGTGTTCCATGGAGAACCCAAGGACGATCGCAGCTTTCGTGATTTGGCGCCGCGTGAGGCGTTGTTGCTGCTCCCCTTGGTCGCCCTCATCGTCTTTCTGGGGATCTATCCGATCCCACTTCTGGCACGCATCAACCCGTCGACTGCGGCAATCGTTCACCATGTCACTACTGCCCCGGCACTCGGGAGATCGACCGTGTCTGCGAATGTAACTGGAGGGGCAAAGTAGTGTTTGGAACGCTTGTATCACAGTTGCCAATTCGGCTTCCAGCGATCTCCTATCAGGCGATCGCTCCAGAGATGATCCTCTTTGGTGCGGCACTCGTCGTACTCGCACTGTCGGCTACCATTGGCCGACGTGAGCACCCTGAGCTCTATCGTGGAATTGGCCTCCTGGCCGCCCTGGGAGAGGGGGCTTGGTCGGCGAACCTTTTGCGGCTGGTCGATACCCATGGACCGTCCCTCGCGATCGCCGGGGCTATCGCCAACGATGGTTTTTCTGCGGTCGTGGGCATCATTGTTGCTGCCGCGCTCGTGCTTACCATGCTGATTGGGCCAGGGTTTGTTCGCTCGGTTGCAGGCCAAGGGCCGGAGTTTGTGACGTTACTTTTGATATCAGCTACGGGAGCGATCGTCATGGCCCAGGCGGATGACTTGATCGTTATCTTCTTGGGGTTAGAGATTCTGTCAATTGCGCTCTATATCATGGTAGGGTTCCGACTTCGAGATGGTCTCTCACGTGAGGCGGCCTTTAAGTACTTCATTCTCGGCGGTTTCTCTTCTGCAGTGTTTCTCTACGGCGTAGCGCTCGTCTACGGCGCGACCGGTTCGACGAACTTATTGAAGATCGGTTCGTTCCTTTCGACACACGTGTTGATCAACAACGGGGTACTCCTCTTTGGTATCGCGTTGATCTTGGTGGGTTTTGGCTTCAAAATCTCTGCTGTTCCCTTCCATGTGTGGTCCCCTGACGTCTATCAGGGGGCTCCTACCTCTGTTACGGGATATATGGCGGCGATGGCTAAAATCGCTGCTTTCTCTGCCCTCTTGCGAGTACTCACGGTCGCCTTCCATCTCCAGCTCCAGTATTGGCGGCCGATTGTGATCGGACTCGCGGTGTTGTCGTTGGTGTTCGGCGCTGTTTTTGCCTTACGACAGCGCGAGATAAAGCGAATGCTGGCGTACTCGTCGATCAATCACGCTGGCTTCATTCTGTTGGGAGTCTTGGCGGCAACGAGTGGGGGTACTCGTGATGCGTTGTTCTATCTCGCCGCCTACTCGGTCATGGTGATTGGAACTTTTGGCTTGATCTCGTTGATCCAGGTCGATGAGGGGAAAACGGAGGGTTCTCTGTCCTTGACGGAGGTCCGAGGACTCGGACAACGGAGGCCTGCGGTCGCAATCCTTCTCGCGATCTTGGTGCTCGCACAGGCGGGAGCCCCCTTTACGAGCGGATTCATCGCCAAGTTTTCCGTTATTACCGCGGTGATCGCCGTCAACGAGTACTGGATCGCTGTCGTAGCGATGATCACCGCAGCGATTGCTGTGGCCTTTTACCTGCGGCTTGTCCTCGCCCTGTTTGCGCGTGACGAACAGACCGTCGGCGTCGGCGATGCCCTGTATCCCGTACCCATCCGCGGAGGAAGTGATGCGGGAATTGTCCAGTCATCGCGAGCGGCGCAGGTGCCGATCTGGATTGGCATTTGGCTCTCTGTTGCGGTCACAGTGTTCTTTGGAGTATTCCCGACGCTGTTGTTGAATCTGGTGGCTAAAGGCAAAATCTTTTTGTAGTGTGATCGTCGGTCATGACGTCGTACTCGGTATGCCCCCAACTCATCGAGCCTCTCGCCGTACTGTGGTGGCGATGCTAGAGATTGTCGGCGGACGACTGCAGCTAGGTCAGCAGTAGCATGAGGCACGTGCGCTTCACTCTTCCCGTCACCGTCCGTCGTGGGGTCGGTGTCCTCATCACTGGCCTCATCGCTGGTGTGGGAGTGGTGGTGTTCCGGTGGACGCTTCGAGCGCTGGTGGAGCTTTTGGGGTATGCCATTGGTGTCAAGAGGCTGGTCGCGGTGACGGAGATCTCCCACCTGACAGGTGGGCGGCTGTGGTTGTTGCCGGTCTTTGTTCTGATCGGTTTTCTCCTGGCCAAGGTGGTATCCGTGAAGAGCGGGGTCGCACGCCGGGGCGAACGGGGAGCGGATCGCGTGATTGAAGTCGTCAACGGATTGACGGTGGAGTTACCGATGCCTGAAGCGTTGGGTACCGGAGTGGCAGGTGTGATCGCACTGGGTGCTGGCGTCTCGGGAGGACCTGAAGGCCCAATCGCCATGCTCGTTGGGGGTCCATTAATTAACTGGTTGCCACGATTGGGTTTGGAGAAGCGGGACGTACGAGTTTTCGTGGCTTGTGGTGTGGGTGCCGCACTCGCCTGTCTGTTTCAGGCCCCGCTAGCAGGTGTCTTGCTTGCTGGGGAACTCTTTGTTGTCGGTGGGTTCCTTGGGGTGGTCATACTGCCTGGCCTCTTGATCACCGCTATCGCCTGGGGTGTTGATACCGCGGTTTTCGGGGGCTCTCCACTGATCGGGCACCTTGCGTTCGGTCCTATCCATCCCCAAGCGTACGCCACTGCCGTGGTGGCGGGTGTGATCGCCGGGGCGATTGGGCTGCTGTATCGTTGGTGGATTGTCGTTGCAGGGAAGGAGCTTACTCGATGCTCTCGATCAGCCTGGTGGCGATGGGCGGTGATCGCCCTTGTGGTGACGGTGATCACGTCGGGGATCGCCTTCGTGGCTCCCGAGGTCCTCTCCACCGGGACGGGCTGGATCCGGCTGGTCACGCTCGGTGCCGTGCTGCGGTCATGGCCCCTTTGGCTGCTGCTGCTGGTTCCTGTTGCACGACTGGTGCTCACCGGATTGAGCCTGTCGGCCGAGGCTCCGATCGGGGTGCTTGGTCCAGCGCTCATTATCGGCACCTTTAGTGGCGCCGCACTCTGGCGGCTGGCGGCTTTGGCACACGTCCCGATGAGTTTCGGCTCGTTGGCGGTGGTCGCGCTGCTCATGTTTGCCGCTGTGTTCGGCTCGATTGGCAGGGTCCCGCTGTCGATGATCGTGATCGCACTCGAGGCGACTGGATCGATGATGATTGCGCCGTTGTTGGTGGTCGCGGTCGGCGTTGCGACGATCATCGTCCACCGACACGGAATGACCATCTTTGGTGCCCAGGCCACCCCAGGTCAAAGCCCGCTGACGCCGCTAGGTTGATGAGGTGACGTGCTCCTCTATCGAGGTGCTGTTGTTGAGGAAGCGCCCGATGACTGGAAGATCCCAGAGCGATTCTGCTTTGCCTGCAGCGATGGCGATGGCCGGTACGTTCTCGATGCTGTCAACCACGAGATATCGCGGCAACCAGGCCGGTTCGAACTTTGCGTTGAAGTGCCAAAGTGATTCGATCTGCATGGAGTCGGAGAGTCGACCAAGGACCCAACGCTCGACTCGCGAAGGTATGCCTGAACCCCGCTCGCCGGCCAAGACCGCGCGCATGGCGGCAAAGTTGAGGCTTAATGTCTGGTAGCCCTGATCGTTCAGTTGCCGGATCGTCTCTACGATGAGGAGATCGAACATACCATTGGGGTGTTCACCGAGGTCACGCCGCATCAGATCAAGGGAGTAACCGTGTACCGCGGGCGCGGGAACCCACTGGCAAAAGCCCGTGATCGTCGCGTCAGCGTTACGACAGACACTCATCAGAAGGTCTTTGTCGTGGGGATCGAAGACACGGCCGAGCGTCATCGAGAAACCGCGTTCGTGGTCACCGCGACGAGATGAGGCCATAATGGCGAGGATCTGGGTACGATCCTGTTCGGCCAGCTGTAACGGGTTGACAAGGCTGACCGAGTACCCGTACTTTTTCATTCTGTTGACGGCTTGACGTAAGCTTTTGTGACGTTTTCCGGTCAAGTCCAGACTTGAGAGTGTGACGAGCGCCTCATCGCCGATGTAGTAGCTGCGCATGTTGAGGTTGTGGTAGATACGTTGCCATTCGGCGCTGGCCCCAAGAATAGCGATCGAGCGTCCTAGCCGCTTCATCTCGGTAAAGAACTCGATGAAGGCCTGTGGTGCGTTCGATCGAGGTCCAATGGGGTCAGGCGAGACGATGATCGTCGATCCGAAGATGCCATAGGCGATCACGACTCCATGGCGTACCCAATGGAGTTTATCGTCGCGTAGGGCGAAGTAATCGAGGGTCCCTTGCGGGTGCGACGACAGGATGTGGCTGAGCGCGGTAACGCTGAGATCAGATCGGGAATCGAGGTGAACGTAGGTCGTGAGTGGCGCAATGACGGTCCAGATCGTGATGAGCAGGAGGACTACCATCGCAAGTTGCATGGCGTCGCGCAGGTAGGGGTGATTGAAAGGTAGGGGTGCGTGGGTCGACACCCCCACTGAGACCGCGATGATCTGGCCAAATGTTGGCACGATTCGATAGAGTTCCTGCCGGCGAAAGAGCAGATGGGCGACGATGGTGGCGCTGTCGGCGACGATCCAGAGGAGTAGGGTGGTTACCACAATCCTGCCCAGGCGGGTAAGGCTCGGCCGAGCAGGGGTCGGCTGGTCGAACGCACGTCGGTTGAGGAGGAGTATCGTCAAGACGACGCCGAGGACGATCAGTGTGGGTAGGTCACCACCACGCGCAAGGTTGGCCAAGAAGGCGATGAAGCCGACGGCGACGGTGATCTGGAACGAACGTCGCCGACCAGCGTGCAGGCCAAGGGCGACGGCGATCATGCCGACGCCTGCTGCTGTGGTGATCGCATTGGCGTAGCTGCGTACGAAGAGTGCGAGGTTTGGGAAAAGCGTCGACACGAGCCTGAAGTGGCTATGAAGGGGTGGGATCAGGGAGGTGGCGAGCTCGGTTAGGCCACCCAAGAAGACCACGATGGCACTCACTCGTCGAAAGGGCAGGCTTGGGCTACGCGGGTTGTCGTGCACTACTGGTGAGTAATTTGGCCCATCAGGGATACTCGCGAGGAGATCGGGTTTGGGTTGATGGAGGTCCTTCGAGGCCAGGAGTCGCAGTAGCCGTGATGGTGCGACGAGTCGCTGAAGCGACCAAAGGTTGATCCGCAGGGTTGCCCCTGGCTCTATCTCCAGCCAAGAGGCGTCGGACGCGGCGACGTAGAGTGCGGGAATTGGGAGTCGCGTTGGCAATCGGATAACGGTTGTGGAAAATGTCCCAGGAGAGGCAAAAATGCCATTGCCAGTGGTGATGAGTTCCTTCGTTCGCGTCGCGGCGCTAATCATGCCATGATATCCATGCTCGGTGAACTCATCGAAGCGGAGACGCTCCGAGGCGTTTGGATCGAGGGTGCGCAGGGCGGAGTCCAGTGGGGTGTCGAGGATGCGCAGCGTTCCTCGACTGGTGAAGAACGAGACCGTAACGGCGAGAAAAATATCCAGGACGATAGCCATCGCTGCCAGCTCCGTATTAGTGATGAGGGCCGACTGCCGGCGTAGGAGAGGTATCGCGAGGAGAATTGGGATCCGAATCGCCAAGATGATCACCAAGGGGATGGTTGCCCAGAGAACGAGCGTGCGTAGCCTCTGGTAGAAGGATCGTGAGGCGATATAACGGGCGATCGATGCCTGGGGGTGGAGCTTGTTGGCGTCGCGGAACCGACCCCCTTGTTGGCTCAAACGGGCCAGAATCGTGTCGCGTGGATCGGTCGTCTGGCCCTGGCCAGGATCGACGAGAATGTGTTGTGTGCCGTGGTCCTCGTAGGTGAGATCGAGATGCGAACATAGCTCGAGCTCGCCCTTGGCGTCACCACGAAAGCCAGCGGATTGGCGAAGGCGATCGATGTCGGCCTGTGGGGTGACGAGGTAGGAGCGGTAGTGACGCTGCAGAAGGTCCATGAACAGCGACAGATGCGTGGAACTGTTGTGACCGATGGGGCCGCAGACGATGACGACATCCTCATCACTCAGACCCTCGGTGGCCTGGTGGTACTCATTGTCAACGGTCTGAGGTTGGTCGAGCACGGCACTCGAAAGGACGATTGCCTTCTGGCCCGGTCGAAGATGATAGGTCGCCCCCATTGGGGATACTTAGTCGCGGAAGTTGACGAATTGCAACGGAACGTCAGCGATCTGCTCTTTGAGTTGGGTCATGACTGCTTGCAGATCGTCACGCTTTTTGCTGGTGACCCGCACCTGCTCCCCCTGGATCTGTGCCTGGACGCCCTTGATGGCCATCGTTTTGATGGCTCCGGTAACCTGCTTTGCCCGCTCACCCTCGAGGCCAGAGATGAGACGGATCGATTGGCGTACCGTACCCTTAGCTGCGTCCTCCACCTTTTGTCGGTCGAGGGCCTTGAGCGAGACAGAACGCTTGACAAGCCGTTCTTCGAGCACGGTCATCACTGCTTTGAGGCGGTCCGGCGTATTCGAAGCGAGGGTGATAATCTGGTCACTCTCATTCAAAACCACTGAGGAATCGGTGTTCTTAAAGTCGAAGCGCGTAGCGATCTCGCGACTTGCCTGGTCAACCGCATTTTTAACTTCTTGGATATCAATCTCTGAAACTACGTCGAATGAAGGCATACTGGTAGACTATTATGTCCTCACCAGGGTCGGTGCCCGAGTGGCCAATGGGAGCAGACTGTAAATCTGCCGGCGTACGCCTACGGGGGTTCGAATC
>NZ_DAHVNP010000023.1 GCF_027319265.1 Ferrimicrobium sp.
TACCAACCCATCAGGAGCCACCAGTGGGGGAGTACCAACCAATGCATCCGCTGTTGTCTTGAACGTCACCGTCACCAACACCACCGCCACCAGCTACCTAACCGCCTATCCAGCGGGCCTGACCTCACCCCCGATCGTCTCTGACTTGAACTGGACCCAAGGGGACACCGTGCCCAACCTTGTCGTAGTCAACGTCTCTTCTAGTGGCCAGGTAGCCTTCTATAACTCCCTTGGCTCCACCGATCTCATCGTTGACGTACTGGGGTACTACGGGTGAGTGGATTAACCTATTGGTGTTGAATCAAGCGAGGGATGCAGATTTATGAGTCTTTGGTCGGAGTTTTTGACGAACGAGCAACGGGTCGTTCACAAATGGACGCATTACTTTCCGGCCTACGAGGCCCATTTCTCACGATATGTCAATCGTCCTGTTACGATGCTTGAGCTTGGCTGTGGAGATGGCGGATCCTTGCAGCTGTGGAAGCGTTACCTTGGACCAAGAGCCCAGATCATCGGGGTGGACTTTGTCGATGACTCCAGGGAGTTCGAAGAGGATCAGATCGCAGTTCGTATTGGTTTTCAACACGATACCGAGTTTCTTGCCACGATTGTTGAGGAGTTTGGGCGGTTAGACATAGTTCTCGATGATGCAAGTCACGTTATGAAGGACACGATTGAGAGCTTTCGCTTTCTATATCCAAGGATGGATAAGGCAGGAGTGTATATGGTAGAGGACATGCACACGTCATACTGGAATGAGTTTGGTGGTGGACTCAGACGTGATGGCACCTTTATTGAGCTTTCTAAGTCGCTCATAGACGAACTCAACGCCGACCATACGCGTGGTGCGAGCGAGCCAACCGAGTTTACGAAGTCGACGCTCTCGATGCACTTCTATGACAGCGTCGTGGTCTTTGAACGGGGAGCCTCGGTTACCAAGCGACCCTTGAAGATTGGCGAGGGAGTCTACCGGGAAGATGCATGGCAACAGCCAGATCTCTAAGCAGGATCAGTGCCACCGGTTTTGAGGATAACGGTGACTATCGGCGAGGCAAACTGGTCCAAGCCTAAGCTGGGCTTGGCGTGTGTTCATTTCGACCCTCGATGCCTCCCCATGAGAAGGAGTAGGGAAGCGTACTGTAGTAGCTGCGACCGTTATCGTCGACGAGGTCCACATAATGGCGAAATAGTCTGTCGAGCTGCTCATTTGCCCCGAGTACAAATTGAGAGCTGTGCCTCGAGAATATACCTGGGTACCCAAGGACAGAGCCACTGAAGTGGAAGAATCGTAATGGTTCAGTGTTCACTGTCCAGTGTAGTCGGCCATTTCGGGAGGGTTCGAAGCCCAGCCTGCGTTGTGAAAGATTCCAGTAGGCAACGTTGTAACCAGGATGGCGTAGTATAGCAGTTCCTCCTATAAAGGAAGGAAATAGATCACCCCATCGTTGGTCAACAAAGAGCTGGTGGGCTGTGTCGATGACACAGCGCTCCTCGAGGCGTCGTGACCACCAACTCATGATTCGCATAGTTTCAGAGGTTGCACGCAGCGCGACGAAGCCGAAATTGAATGTTCCATATTCTAGGATGCGATACTCGCTCATCTCGGCAAACTCTGCTGGCTCAAGAAGATGGGGAGTGAGGATGCAGTTGACGGTTGAATCGGCACGGAGACTGAGGATCTCGTCCATCGCACTCACCACGAGGATGTCCGGGTCAAAATAAAATAGCATTTCGTTTGGATATAAGGTTGCTAACCACAAGAAGGCGAACGGTTTTAGGGAGGTGTTGAGTTCGGTGATGTTGTAACGGTTGATCATGGTATCAATGTTTACCACACCAAGATCGTTGATCTCGATGAGCTTGAATGGCAGCTCATCAACGGAAATATCGCTGGCGTCATCACACAAGAAGACGTAGAACGTTGAACCTGGGTGGTGTTCCATCAAGCTCTGATGCAGTGTCTTGGCCGAGGCTAGAAAGTTCTTGGAGCAGATTGTGAATGCTACTATTCCTCGCACGCTTGAATTGCGATTCGCCACGTTGCAAAAAGATTCACTCACTCATTCCTCCCAGTTCGCAAGGAGCACCAATGGATGAGAGCATCTCATGCCAAGTGGCTAAGACAACCCCAGGGCTGTAGTCCGCCCGCATTTTCTCTACCGCGCTATATGAGAGTCGTTCCCAGTTGACCTGATCATTGACGATGGCTAGTAGGCCAGTGACGAAGTCATCCACATTTGCAGCGATGACGATGTCTCTGTTTGGAACAAGACCCATCCCTTCGACTCCAATCTCCGTCGCTATACAGGGAACACCAGCTGAAAGGCTGGTCACGATCTTGCCCTTGGCACCTGCACCAAAGCGGAGTGGAGCCACCGTCGCCTTGATCGAGGCGAGCCACAATTCAATGTTTTCAACATGACCTAGATATTCGACTCCAGGTGGGAGAATGTCGAGAATTGTCTTAGGGAGCGACTGGCCTACAATTTGAAGACGCAACCCGGGTTCGTAGGTAGATAACGTCGGCCAAATCTCGCGGACGAGAACCTCTACCGCATCAATGTTGGGCAAGTGACCGAAGTTCCCGATAAAACCAATGACGTGTCCTCGCTCCGAAAAACCTGGAACCGGCCGATCTTGGTGGGTCAATACCGGAGTGGTGTAGATGTTAGCACCTGGTACACGCCTTTGTAGGAAATGACCTTCTATATCTGAAACCACCATTGTTGCCTCAGAATTGCGAGTTAGATAGAGTTCCCGCTCGAGTAACGCACGAGCCTTATTCACCGTTTTGATATCAGCGTTAACCTCCCCCGCTCGTATCTCACGGACACCATGCAGATCCACTGGACTGAAAACAACTTTTGCCCGAGGCGCATGTTCTCTGATCTTCTCATAGTAGTAACCCCCACAGGTTACCCGTGAGAGGATAACCAAGTCGAGGATCTCTCCATAGTTGGCGATGAAATCCTCCAAATTCTCTACCAGTTCACCAGTTGGACACAGGATTTCAGCTTGTGTGAGCGCCTCGCGGTACGTGGTGAACCCATCTGCATCAACTGTCGGGCTAAAGATAACTTGGTAGCCGAGCCTTTTAACAGCATCAAGTTGGCTCATTATCAAGAGTGAGCCAGCATCGCGGTCTGGTTCTGGCCAGATAGCATCAATCATTAAGGCTATTGGAAAGTCACATGCTAAGTTTGATTCCTTCGTACGCCTTACATGCTCTTGGCTTCGAAATGCAGGAAGATAGAGATCTTGAACTCTCCGGTCGATAGGTTGCTGCACCCGATCTTCCTTTGTGTCAACTATTGGGACATCTTTGATGACAGATGTATCGTCTCCGCGTGTAGGTTGATCTTCATCGGGTCTATTGGCTGGGTTGTTTTGGTGAATGAATGCGGAGAGAAGCCTTCTAAGCGGTTGAGGGATGCGAGCACCAAGGCTACGCAAAGGCTCACTTAGTCGCCATGAGGTGCTGGCATAGAGTTCGGCCAAGAGTTGATCTCGCTCGCTTAGATGAACTTTGAGAGCATCGAGTTGAGCTAGTTCTTGTGAATGTTTGAGTTCACGCTGTTCGAGTTGGTCGATAAGTTGAGAGACCTCTCCCGCATGGGACTGCTCACGTGCAACAAGTGTCGCGTTGATCTGTTGAATATTCAGATAGTTATAGAGGATCTCGTAGCGCAGGCGCTCCTCAGATCGGCGAAGTTGGCGACGAAGATCGCTCGCTTCCGTTGGTTTGTTGGATTCTCCGGAAGTTGCAACCTGCGTCCACAGGTGGCTGTTTTGATGTTCCATACGAACTATCTGATCCCGGAGACTGAGCAGATATTCGCGTAGCGTGTACCACGAGATAGTTACCTCAAGTGCGGTTGCGGTGCCGAGCAGGCTAGGTGGAATAGGTAGTTCGATACGATCATCACGTGTTGTTGAGATGCTTGCCAGTGATGAACGCATGCCTCGGTCGTGGCGAGGATCAATTAGGGTAGGATCGGCTTCGGCTAGCGACCTGTCACCGGTGTAAGAGTGCTGCCAGAGCAGAAGTTCATTTTGCCAGAGGCTAATGTCGAGGACGCTCAGGTATCCGGGTTGGTTTGCCGTGTCTAGGGCCAATATTGTCTTGGCAGTTGCGTCACCTACGTCGAAGCGAAACCGCTCGCCTTCACTCCCAATCGAGAGTGGTTGCACGGTCCGGTTAGACGTGCGAAAGGCTTCGTCGTCGCTTCTCTTCCATGAAAGACCGATCTCAAGACGGGGTGGGTCGTGCCTCGCGATGGTTGATGGCGGGATGTTGCTTGACTCACTGTCGGCGATCGTTGTTGCCAGAACGAATTGATAGGTCAGTGCATCAGGTCGATCGAGTAGAGGTTTTAATTCCTTGTGGGAAAAGTCTGATAGAAGATAATGGGAGAATTCGGAATAGGCTAAGTCGAGCTGAATGTCTACTGCTGAGTCAACCCGGAGTTGATGCTGAATGAGGAATTCTGTGAAGCTATCTTTGGTAAAGAAATGCAGATGGGTGCGGTCGAGGATGCCATCATCACGATAGTTGAACTTACCAAATAATAGTTCAACAACTACTCCGATGTAAGTAACATTGGGGACCGAAAAGATGATTTGCCCACTATCGGTTAAGTGCTCTTTCAGTTGATCGAGCAAATTGCTGGGATCGAGAAGGTGTTCGAGGACATCAGCGCAGACGATGTAATTGTAGGTTTGGCTACCGATAAGACTGTCAATTCGATCTTGGTTTAGATCAGCGAGTGCAACACTTCGATAGTGGGCTTTTGCTACAGAGAGTGCTACTGGATTATAGTCCAGTCCATCGACGATACAATCTTTGGAATTGGTAAGATAGCGGCCCAATTCTCCCGTCGAACACCCGACATCAAGAACTGTACTTCCAGCGGTAATCATCCGGGCGATGACGGCTAGCGAGTCAGTTCCGGAAGGGTCTATTGGCTCGCGAGCATATAAATGGCCCTCCGTGACGGAGTTTTGCATACATAATCCTTCCAAATGCCGCTGCTGACCCTAGCTATCCAGTGTGTTTCATTGTACAACAATAGCGTACAACTATTGGGGTGGCGCCAGAATCCAGTGCAAGGCTAGCGCCAAGCCCTTTCGTGGCAACCGCAGGCACCCGAGTGGAGGCGGGCTCCCTTTCCGCTGCATGGTGCCGACATGGGTCCGATTAACGTACGGGCTGCGATCGATTAAGGCGACCCTAGCGCATGGAGATCAGGCGCAAGTGTTTGCAGCTAAGGAAGCAGACGGCAAATCCATACTGATTTAGATATCACAATACAGTGTCGTAATGATCACTATGAGATATAGCCACCTGTATGGACTTGTAGCACTGAGTTCCGGTCCACGAGCGTGTCATCGACTTCGACTATATTGCCCAACGGGTTGCGAGATGCCCGCTCCAGAGCAAAGACCACTTTAAGTAGTAGGTTTGAGGCTGCCGTATAGGAGTGAGTGGGGTGGATGATGGTCGACTCTCCGGCGGGAACTTCTTACAAACACATGTGGCAATTCCCATCCAACCCCCACTGAATCTTCACTTCGCCGAGGGAAGTCCGCTCACGACTTGACAAAGCTTGCCTTGGAGAGTACATTCATACAAATAATTATCTGGGGAGGGGAGCCATGAAGCACGGGAGTGTTTGTAATGCCTCTTGCCCCTTGGTACCCAGGATCCTTGTTGGTAGACGGCTGATGGTTCTCCTCGACTCCTTCACTGTCGTTCCTCCTGTCCGTCGTGACTTCAGGACTGCTCTGAAAGCCAGTAACAGATGAGAGCAAGACTGCTTCTCACATTAGCGCTGGTGATTGGACTTGTTGGTTCTGCCTTCTTCCTGACGAGCTCTTCTGCCAAGGGCTCCACAGGGTTACCTCCCCTCTCTCAGTCCCGTAGTAGTGCTGCTCCAAAGGTAACCCCTCAGTCGACCTCAACCCCTCAGCCTTCTCTCTCGAATCAGACCAGCACCTCTCGGTCTCTGCCGAGTGAGACGGTACCCAGTGCTTCCAAGACCCAAGGCACTACGCTGGCTAATGCAACTCACCCCAACCAGACCTCGGCCTCTCGGTCCTCGGCCAGTTCTCTCTCCACCTCTAGCTCCCAGTCCAGTTCAACCTCTCGGTCCTCTAGCTCTCACACCTCTCTCTCGAATCAGACCAGTACCTCTCGGTACTTACCGAGTGAACCAGCACCCAATGGTGCTAAGGCCAAGGTTGCCACCCTTACGAACTCCACTGTCCCGAACTCAACAGGCCCTAGCTCAACCTCTCAGTCCTCCTCAACCAGCCAGTCCTCCTCCAGTTCCTCACCATCCTCGAGCTACTACCGACTCCAATCTGGGGTGGTGGTTATCCCCCCAGCAGATGATGTCTCCTTATCGGTCAACAACTCCTCCTCTGTGCCCACCGAGACTCTGGTTCTCGCCTCAACTCCCTTAACCTCCTCTCTCAGTACAGGTACCATCATCGTCTCCGCCCTCTCCCCATCGATCCCAAGCGCCTACATGCTCACCATCACCTCTATTACCCGAGTTGCCAACAATCAACTCCTCATCTCTGGAACCGTGCCGAGTCTCTCCAAAGTCTTTAGCTACCTCAACGTCGCAGGTACCGATACCCTTGTCCCTAGTTACCAAGGACAATCCATCACAACCGCGGGGAGCAATAACTGGCAATCCGGGTCC
>NZ_DAHVNP010000024.1 GCF_027319265.1 Ferrimicrobium sp.
CCCCAGTGAATGTAATGATCAGGATGATTAAGGTTAACAATCGCCCCGATGACTGGATGACCGTTCATGGCGGTATCCTTTCTAACGCTTGCGCGTAAATGACACACCCAACAACCGAGCTATCCACGGTGGAACAACTCCAACAACTATCCTATGGAGTCACGACAAACGATGTTAGGGACTTTGGTCACACAAGGATTGGGCGTTCAGACATTTCACAGATCCAAAGATACCAGGCGCATCTCTACCGCCATTCTGCGAAGTGCAGCCACCGGCCAACCCACCCACTGGGACGGTGGGAAACCGACTCCGGCATGTTCACGACATGGTGTTCATCGTGGAATCTGCGACCAGGGCAACTCCTTGTCGGAACGTGGTTCACCAGGGAGCCCGAGCACGCGCTCGCCCAAGATATTTCGCATCACCTCCGAGGTGCCACCTTCGATCGTATTGGCACGGGATCGCAAAAATGCCTGTGCCATCGACCGCGAGGAGGTATCGCCGTGCACACCCGCAAACTCAGGGCGTCGCATGGTGTAGTCCGGATACAACAGTGAGGCGTCTTGCTGGATATCTATGCAATATTCGTAGATTTTCTGGTTCAGCTCTGCATTCGCGAGCTTCACCACTGATCCTTCAGGACCCGGATTACCCTGCTGCCGCTGCGCGGCGGCCCGCAAGGAGGTCAATCGGAGGGCCTCTGTGCTGCACCATAGTTGCATCAACTGATCGAGTCCGCTACTCGGACTCCCCATGGTCCGAAAAGCTCCGATCGCCTCGGCGATAGCGCCGCTACTCCTTGGCATTACCACACCACCGATCGAAGCTCGCTCGTTCATCAATGTGGTAATCGCGACCGACCACCCCCTGCCGATATCACCAAGGCGCATCGTGTCGGGGATACGCACATCAGTGAGGTACACCTCATTGAACTCTGCCTCACCAGTGATCTGTCGCAATGGCCGCACCTCAACACCCACTGCTCGCATATCCAAAACAAAATAGGTCAGCCCTCGGTGCTTAGGTGCTTCGGGATCGCTCCGTGCGACAAGCATCCCCCAACGAGCAACATGAGCGAGGGTGGTCCACACTTTCTGTCCGTTCAGGATCCATTCATCCCCATCACGAATCGCCCTCGTCGCCAGGGAAGCGACATCTGACCCAGCTCCAGGCTCAGAGAAGAGCTGGCACCAGATCTCTTCACCGGTAAAGAGCGGGCGTAGCAGCCGTTGCTGAAGATCGACGGATCCATAGGTCATCACCGTCGGAGCTCCCATTCCCACGCCGATTGGGTTACTCGCAAAGGCGGGAGGGATATTCGCATTCGCCAGCAGCTCATCGATCACCCCTTGCAGGGCAGGACTCGCTGCAAGACCACCGAGACCAACCGGATGATGCACAAAGGCGAGACCGCGATCGTATTGTTCGCCACGGAATGCGACCCCCCCAACCTTCTCGAAATCGACCTCCTCGAGAAGCCGAAGCGTCGCCTGGCGTACCTCTTGCTCATCCGTCATCATCATTCGCCCTCCTGGCAGCCAGCCTAGCAAAGCGTAGGTGTTCTAGCAGAGCACTCGGATCAAACCAAGTGTCGTAGCTCAACGCAGACAGTTTGCGATGTCATCACGGAGGGCCTTGACATGGCTGGCCCAGTGTGAGGCCAACGCATGGTAGCTCTCCTCGGTTGCGGAATGACGGTGGATCTCTTCATGCATTGCCGCCGACGTGGCAAAGCTCGCAAGTTCTCCCCAACGGCCACTGCGCGTAGCGAACCAATCGAAAAAGGCACAGACCTGCGAAGACTTCTCACGCCGTTGATCGAGGTGCTCAATCACCAAGGCATCATTGAGCAGGAGGAAATCCTCGACAGCGAAGACCCGTCCGGGGAAGTGCAACAACTCGCCTCGACCGAGAACTCCAAGCAATGCCTCAAAGTCAACTGGGCGCGAATAGAGGTACCCCTGCACCAACTGGCCACCCAAGTGAATCCAACGCGACAGTTCGTCAATCGTCTCGACACCCTCTGCGACGATATGGATTCCCGCTATTCTCGCGAGAAAACTCAGTGAGCTCACGATCGCAAATGAGTTGACATCCATGCCAAAACGCGAGATGAAGGACCGATCGATCTTGAGTTCATCAACATCGAGTAGGGCGACATTGCTCAGCGAAGCATAGCCAGTCCCGAAATCGTCGACGGAGACTGCGACACCCACCGAGTGCAGCATACCGATGGTGGAACGCGCAGCCGCTAAGTCGTCGAGTGCGACATCTTCAGTGATCTCAACCGTAAAGTGCCATGGCTCCTCAGCCGCAAAGAGCGCTACATCCTGGGAAAACTGTCTGGAGAGGAAGTGCGACGGTGTCACATTAAGTGATACGTTGAGATCGGGGTATCCATCGGCAGCAAGCCGGTGATGCGTGGCGAGAGCAGCTTGGATCGCATGATTACCAAGCATGCGTGCCAGTACTGGATCGCTCTTCACCTCGTTCAGCACCGATTCGAGCGGCACTCCGTCCCATCGCATCAATAACTCGACACCGTTGATCAAGCCGGTCGTGCCGTTGACTTTGGGTTGCAGTAAAAAATACAGTTCGCCACTCTCGATAGCGGCTGGAAGCCGATCGCGAACCTGGCGGCGTAACGCGATAGAACGTGCCACCATGCCTCCAAAAAGGTAGGAGCGTGCTTTGCCGGCCCCCTTTGCCGCATAAAGGGCTTCGTCTGCATGAGCAAGCAAGCTTGGATAGTCACGTCCATCCGTCACCGACATCGCCCATCCCAAGGATCCAGTGATGCGGAATTTCTCACCCGTGGTCGTTACGAGCCCCATGACTCGTTCCACAAGATCATCGACTGTGTGTAACTCAGCATCGGCGACGCAGAAACCAAACTCATCACCGCCAAGGCGGGAGACGAAGTCGTCACCGGTGATGAGTGACCGTAAACCTGCACCGAGCGCTTCCAAAAACTTGTCGCCAGCCCAGTGCCCCGCTGTGTCATTCAACTCTTTGAAACCATCGAGATCAAGGATCCCAATGGCGACCTCGCGACCTGCAACTAGTAGATGGCGAACTTTTTCCTCGAATGCGAGCCGGTTATCTAGGCCGGTGAGCATGTCGGTTCGCGCCGCGATACGTTGGACGTTTCGCTCCCGTTCAAGTGCCTGCTTGAGGTTTAAATCAGCGATCCCTTGCTCAATCATCTTGACCACCGTCTCAAGCAGTGAGAGAACTGCGGGAGTCACGGTGTTGGTGACCTGCGACATGACCGTGATGGCGGCAAAAACTTTGCCGTCGCGATGGATGGGGAGCGAGACCCCACAATTCCAACCAAAGGTTCGGAGAAAGTCGATCCACGGGCTTACCGTAACATCACCGAGTTCATCTTGGTTCCACACAACCGCATCACTTCGGATCGCACGCAGCGCCAACGGTCCGCCATCGCCGACGAGATCCAATGGCACCATGAGAGCGCCGACCTCCTCAGCCCCACGTCCTGCACTGGCCATAGGGACAAGTCGATTCATGTCTGGGTTCGGGACGGCGACCCATGAGGAGGTAAAGACACTCTCGGTCACCAACACATCACAGAAGGACTGCAACAGCTCGACCTCCGTGCGAGCAGATACCATAATCGAGGCGCTCTGGAGGACGGTTAGGGTCAGATTGTTGAGCCAACGGTTCTCCCACTCAGAACGATTGTGTTCCACCCGAGCGATGGCTTGTCGGATCAGCTCGTCGATCGAGTGCACGACATCTTCACCAATACCCTGATCAGCCTGATCATCGATAGCGAAGATGATCACACCTTGACTCCGACCACTCATCACGATTGGAAGCCGCAGCACAGCACTGCCATGAGCCAACAGGGCCGCCATCTCGTTGAGCTCGTAACTTTGGGAACGGCCGATGAGGCCGTTGGTCACGATCTCGCGCTGCAATCGAAAACACGTTGCAGAGGGACCAGGCGGGCAGGTCTCGTCGGATACCGACACCTCAAGAGCAAGGAGCTCATCGCGAGCAGAGTCACTGAGTTCACCCCAAACTCCCGCGCAACGCAGCATCCCCGATTGCGTATCCAAGCAGAGAAGAGCAGCCTGGCTAATCGAGGTCTCCCCCACGATGCTTTGGGCAACCTCTCCCATCGCCGTTACCCAATCGGTCGTCATGGACAGCTGCAAGGCAACCTTGGTGTCCATGATGCGATCGAGCAACCGTCCATGAGCGAAGGCCGTTCTTGCCTCAAAAAGACGGCCCAACTCCGATCCAAGGGCACCCATCATGTCCTCGATATCGACGGGCATCGGATCTGACTCTCTCCGGTACAAAGCCAGGGCAGCGCTTCTGTTCAACGAGAGCGGGAAGGGAACAACAATGGCGGAGCCTAACTCGTAACGTTTGAGTTTGTCGATCCAAGGCCCAAAACGACTCTCGACGTCGCGAGAGCTCAAGCTGACGTTGCCAGTGCGCAAAGCGATACCCACAGGGCCCTGACCACGTAGATCATTTGGATCGGTTCGCAGATCAAGATCAGCTACATACTCGCGCCCATCACCAACCGCTGCCACAATGGAGATCTTTTCGTCGAGCCCCGTCACGGGGGTGCCGAGAGCGGTGGCAAAATAGACTAGGGGTGCCTGCGTGGCCCGCTGCACCATCTCCACCAGCTGTTCTATTAACAATGACTCCGGCATCTGCACATACCGATCAAACAGATTCGCAACCTCAACGATGGTCTGTTGGAGCGCCTCTCGGGCACTCCAAAGGCGCATACTCGCCTCGCTGGTGCACGCAAGGAGTTCCTTTTCGTGTAGCAAAAGTAGTGTCTGTTCCGACTCGTCGAGGACTCCAGCCAAGTCGGTACGATACAGCGAGTAGATGAGATCAATCCATGTTGGGCGGATATTCATACGGAGATGCACATCACCAATGCGAGCAATCACCTCGTAGTCGATGCGATGCTCGGAGAAGAGCCGGATGAACTCCTCAGTGATCAGCTGAGCGATCCGATCCACCTCCGAGGCGTCACGCTCATGAAAACTTCCAAGGTCAGCCTCGAGGAGTTCGCGAAGCTTAGGCAGGAGCTGTCGCAACGCCTTAATCACTCTTCCGGGAACTCTGCGAGTCTCCAACCTTGACCCCTCAGAACTCTGGTGCGCTGCTATCAGATCTGAACCGGACTCTGAATTTACCTCCATACCTCAGCCCCTCGGCAGCGCACACCATCTAAAACACCATAGGACACACGCAACTTCTTGCGTACATTTTTTATCGGCGCCGTTCGCCCGAACCTAAGGCATCGTCTCAAAACTGGCAGAAGTTGTCGCGAGGGTGCACAATAGAGGAATGACTAACTTTGCACTCAATGAGGAGCACAAACAATTTCGCTCGGTCCTCCGATCCTTTGCCGAGAACCGTATCGCACCTCACGCGCAAGAGGTCGACGAGTCCGCAAGCTTTCCATGGACGAGCTTTGAGGCATGCAAAGAGATGGAGCTACCTGCGCTCGGCATCCCTGAGGCCTACGGGGGGGCAGGAGCGGACGGCATCACCAACGCCATCATGGTTGAGGAACTCGCTCGCGTCTGTGCGTCAACTTCACTCACGATGCTGATCTCCAAGTTGGGTATGACGCCGGTCATCTACTGGGGATCAGAGGAGCTCAAACGCAAATATCTGCCGCGAGTCGCCTCCGGAGATGCCCAGGCCTCCTATTGCCTCTCAGAACCAGATGCAGGCAGCGACGTGGCCGCGATGACGACACGGGCCGTACGCGATGGCGACGACTACGTCTTGACTGGTACCAAGTACTGGATCACCAACGCGGGCATCTCCGATACGTACACTGTCTTCGCGAAGACTGATCCAAAGGCTGGCCATCGAGGCATTACCGCCTTCCTCGTTGAGGCCGATTGGGGCGTCAAGGTGGCCAAACTCGAGAAGAAACTCGGCGTCCGAGGTTCCCCCACCGGTGAGATAACCTTCGACGAGGTACGCGTACCAGTTGCGAATCGTATCGGGGAAGAGGGGCAGGGCTTCTACATCGCGATGGGCACATTGGATCGATCACGGCCAACCATCGGCGCCCAAGCCGTCGGGATCGCCACAGGGGCTATTGACTATGCCGCTGACTACATCAAAAATCGACAGCAATTCGGACGCCCGATCGCGGATAATCAAGGCATTCAATTCATGCTCGCCGATATGGCAACGCGGGTGGAAGCGGCACGGGGACTGGTCTATCAGGCGTGCCAGCTCATCGACAACGACCCCGATGGGCAGTTGACCAAATACGGGGCAATGGCCAAGATGTTCGCTTCGGATGTGGCCATGTCCACCACCATCGACGCTCTCCAGCTCCTTGGCGGCTATGGCTACACCAAGGACTTTCCACTTGAGAGGATGATGCGCGACGCCAAGATCACCCAGATCTATGAGGGAACCAACCAGGTCCAACGCATCGTCATCGCCCGCCAGGTCCTAGGAGGTAAGTAATGATTCAGCGACTCGGTGTCATTGGAGCGGGCCTGATGGGATCAGGCATTGCAGAGGTTGCATCCCGACGGGGCATTGATGTGATCGTCATTGAGGCCGACGATGGTGCCGCGCAGGCAGGATTGGCTCGGATCACGAAGTCCCTCGATCGTGGCGTCCGCTCCGGAAAACTCGACGAAAAGAGCCGAGAGGAGGCTCTCAGCCACGTCTTGGTAACCACGGACATGGAACAGCTAGGCGACAGGGAACTGGTGATCGAGGCGGTGATCGAAGATGAGACTACCAAACTCGCCATCTTCAAACGTATCGACGGCATCGTGGAGGATCCGACCGCCGTCCTCGCCTCCAACACCTCGTCAATCCCGATCATGAAACTGGCGATGGCGACACGGCGCCCCGAGCAGGTGGTTGGCATTCATTTCTTCAATCCGGTGCCAGTCATGCCTCTTGTCGAGGTCGTCACTTCATTGATGACCAATGCCAAGGTGGAACAGCAGGCCAACGAATTTGCTGCCGGGCAGCTAGGCAAACATGTGATCAAGTCCAAAGACCGCGCTGGCTTCATTGTGAATGCACTGCTCATCCCTTACTTGCTCTCTGCGGTGCGAATGTTCGAATCCGGTTTTGCAACCGCCGAGGACATCGATACCGGTATGGTGGACGGTTGTGCTCATCCAATGGGACCCCTTGCACTCGCCGACCTCATCGGCCTCGATACCACCATGGCAGTTGCGCAATCTCTCTACGAAGAGTTCAAAGAGCCGCTGTATGCTCCACCGCCACTCCTATCGCGCATGTGCGAAGCTGGGTTGCTGGGGCGTAAAGCAGGACGTGGGTTTTACCAGTACAACTAGTGTCGACAAGCACCTCCCCTGCGAGGCGAGGCTAGGATGATCCTCTGACCCAAAACCCTAAGGAGGAGCTGTTGCATCCGTCCCGCCCAGAGAAGGTTCGGTTCGCTCCATCGCCGACCGGCTTCTTCCATGTTGGAAGTGCTCGAACAATTCTCTACAACTGGCTCATCGCACGCCAAACACATGGATCACTAGTTCTGAGGATTGACGACACTGATACTGAACGCAACCGCGAGGAATGGGTTGACGGGATCTATCGTGCTATCCAGTGGCTTAGCCTTGACTGGGACGAGGGCCCAATTCGTCAATCGAGCAGGATCGAACACTACCAATCAGTTGCCTTCGACCTCCTAGAGAGCGGCCATGCATACTGGTGCGACTGCACACGTGATGCTGTTGAAGCTCGGAAAGCGCCCGGAACGCCGCCTGGTTACGACGGCTTCTGTCGTGATCGAGGGCTCGAGCAGGGCGCTGGCAGGGCGCTGCGCTTTCGCGTTCCCGACGCTGAGGTCATCGTCTCCGATCTGATTCGGGGTGAGGTCACTTTCCCGAGAGGATCCATCGAGGACTTCATTATCCTCAAGTCCTCACTGGCTCCACTCTATGTCTTGGCAAATGTCATCGATGATATCGACTTCGCCATTACGACAGTTTTACGCGCGGAAGAACACCTACCCACCACACCCAAGGCAGTCCTCATTCACCAGGCCTTAGGCGCACCTATCCCTCAATTCGGCCATCTTCCCGTTCTCGTCAACGAGCAACGTCGTAAACTCTCGAAACGTCGCGATCGCGTGGCAGTCGAAGACTACCGCCAGCTCGGCTACCTGCCTGAGCCGATGATCAACTACCTCGCGCTGCTCGGCTGGAATCCCGGGGATGATCGTGAGTTCTTCACCCTGGCGGAGCTCGTTCAAGCCTTTTCGCTCGACCGTGTAGGCCATTCACCCGCCTTCTTTGACGAACAGCGCCTATTACACTTCAACAAGTCCTATCTTGCCTCCCTCCCTCTGGCGTCCTTCGCAACAGTCGCCCGTCCATTTGTTGCAGCACTCATCACCATGCACCCAGAGGGAGAAGAACGCTTTGCTCGCATTGCACCTGAGGTCCAGACGCGAATCGGCACACTCTCCGAGCTGCCCAAGATGATTGGGTTTCTCTTTACTTTTTCCCCAGATTACGTAGAGCTCGTTGGGAAGCTACGCGCCGACGACCTCAGTTACCTCACCCAGGCCAGCAGGACATTACTGGATCTGAAAGACTTCACTGCGAGCGAAATCGAGACCTGTCTGCGAGCCTGTGCCGACAGCCTTGGCACCAATCTTCGTAAGCTGCAGGCACCCATTCGTCTCGCCATAACCGGTGCTCCCGTTGGTCCTCCCCTCTTTAGCTCCATGGCGATTCTTGGACAGGACGAATGTGTTGCTAGAATCAATACGCTTGCTCAGGCTGCGGAGAATGAACACCCCTGAAATGAGAGAAAAAGAGCCCGTTCTCTCGGATGAACCGATCCAGACTGGACGGTGAGCTGGGCAACAACTGCTAGGATCAGAGGGACCTTCGGGGGTGGTGTAATTGGCAACACTGCAGATTCTGGCTCTGCCATTGGGGGTTCGAGTCCTCCCCCCCGAGCTTTTCCTGTGACAAGATCGTCAGGGTTATCCTTCATCAGCAAGATGGTTCAGCTCACCTCGTGACCACGTAGCGCAGGCAACGTCGTTATGGGTTGCCCTAGCGACAGGACGCCCGGATTGCCTGCACCATGCGCCTCTTCACTGACACAAGGAGCTTTCTGTAGCGCACCAATCGCGTCGAAGCGTCATGTCACCGACCGCCAGGCTTGACGAGTCTGGCCATCACGCATCCCAAGACGCTGGATCCTTGTTCCACCCTGATCCTCTCTGAAGACCCTCATTACCCTCGTGACATCCCAACACGCCGTGCAACAGTGAGCTCATCTCCCGGATCTGCGGGTCACGGCAACACTAGGGTAACGGCAACACTAGGGGGTCTCGTTATTTGATGCCTTTTCTCTTGCCCGCAGTAACCGATTCAGGCCATTGAGATACGCCCGAGCCGATGCCTCCACAATGTCCGTCGAGATGCCTCTACCGGTGACTTCAGCATCTGAAGTCCGCAAGGTAACGACGACATCACCAAGGGCATCCACCCCGCCGGTTACCGAGGTGACGGTAAAACCGGTCAGCTTGGCACTCACGCCAGTCGCCTCCGACAGCGCCTTACCAATCGCGTCAACCATTCCGTTCCCAACGGCATCGGCCATCACCGCTTCGCCGTCGATTTTGACGACCACGCTCGCCTTCGCTGCCTCACCCGAAATGGAGGCAACCGACAGACTGATGAGCTCGAACCGGTCTGCGATCACAACACCGAGTTCATCGGTAACGATCGCCTCAAGATCGGCCTCGGTGATCTCACTCTTACGATCTGCCATGTCTTTGAAGCGTTCAAATGCGGCGTTGAGTGCATCTCCCGACAGATCAAATCCCATATCGTGCAGGGTTGAAGTGAACGCATGACGCCCAGAATGTTTCCCTAGGACGATCTGAGATCCTTGCTGCCCGACCGCACTGGCGTCGATCACCTCATAGGTGCTGCGATCAGCGAGCACGCCGTGCTGGTGAATGCCTGACTCATGCGCAAATGCATTACGCCCGACGACTGACTTGTTGTACTGCACTGGATAGCCGGTCAGACGCGACACGAGACGTGAGGCCTTGGCCAACTCCTCTGTACGAATCTGTGTTCCAAGGCCTTCGAACAGATCAGAGCGCACACGTAAGGCCATGACCACCTCTTCTAGCGCCGCATTACCAGCGCGTTCCCCGATACCGTTGATGCAACACTCCACTTGCCGCGCCCCGCCGGCTACCGCAGCAAGTGAGTTCGCCGTCGCCAACCCAAGATCGTTATGGCAATGACTTGAGATCACATACGTTCCCTGGACATTGCGCCGGACCTCCTCAACCATTCGGCCAAACTCGGCAGGGATACCATACCCCACCGTGTCCGGAATATTGATGGTCCCAGCTCCATGGTCGACCGCCACCTGGATGACCTCATAGAGGAACTCCAGTGGCGTACGAGTAGCATCCTGTGGGGAAAACTCGACATCATCGGTAAAGTTACGCGCATGCGCCACCGATGCCCTCACCTCTTCGAGAACCATCTCGTTCGTCATCTTGAGCATGTGGGTAAGATGCGATGGAGAGGTCGAGATAAAGATATGGATCCGAGCTCGTTCTGCATCGCGCAAGGCCTCCCAACAACGGTCCACATCACGCAGTTGCGTCCGCGATAAGGCGGCGATAACTGGCCCTTCGACTCGACGAGCAATCGCCTGCACCGCCTCGAAGTCGCCTTGCGAAGCAACTGGAAAGCCGGCCTCAATGTAGTCCACGTTCAAACGCGCCAGCTGCTCAGCGATCTCCAACTTCTCCAGCACATCCAGGGAGATACCGGGAGACTGCTCACCATCTCGAAGTGTGGTGTCGAAAATAATAACCTGTTCGTCCATTTTTCCTCCAAATTCAACAACAACGCTCACGACTCACATTTGTGTGACTCTTCTCCAACCGGTCATCGCCATCGTTCCCTATCCACGCACGACCACAGAGTGTTGACTCGGCTTTCTTTGCCGGGAAATAAAAAGACCCTCTGATCAACGATCAAGAGGGTCTAGGGCGATCACCGTCGGTGATCGCCCTAAATAAGAAGAAGTCGCTTACTTGCCAAAGTACTCATATGCGGTAGAACCTAATCGACCTCTAACGCAGATCCGACCGACTTCGCATAAATGATCCCCGCATTGGCCTCTAGCAGCTGAATAATCTCCGGATCCACTGGGCGTGAGACACTGAGCAACATCAACGCAGTTCCATCATCTACACGCGGAGAGACCGCCATCGAGTCGATAGAGTACCCACCATCGCCAAGCACTTTACCCACGACACCAATCATGCCTGGCTGGTCAAAATTACGGACAGCCAGCATAGAGACTGAGGGTGGCACCTCGACCCAGTGGCCATCGACAAGCACAATCCTCGGCTCAGCGCCACTGGCCCCAGCGAGCGTTCCACCAACCAGATGTTCTGGCGTGCGCAAGACGACCAGGTTTCGGAAGTTCAGGCTATTCGCAACCGTCGTCTCACGAATCTCCAGCCCTCGTTCTGAGGCGAGCTGCGGCGCGTTCACGTAGGAGACGGGCTCGTTCAGGCCAACCGAAAAAATCCCTTTGAGGATCGACAGCGTCAAGAGTCGGGTGTCCTCGTGGGCAAGCTCGCCCTGATACTCAATCTCGAGCGATCCGGGCAGACCGCCAGTCAAGGAGGAGATGAACTGGCCGAGGAACTCCACCAGACCCAAATATGGACGTACCTGCGCCGAAGCCTCAGCCGCATTCACATTCACTGCAAACGGAACAAACTCGTTGGCCAGCGCTAGCTGCACCTGCTCGGCGATGGTGATGCCTGCTTTATTCTGCGCCTCCTCGGTACTTGCACCGAGATGGGGAGTGGCCACCACTGTATCGAGGCCGAGCAGAGGTGATCCCGTGGGCGGCTCTGTTGCAAACACGTCTAAAGCGGCCCCGGCGACCGTTCCCTCTACAAGAGCTGCATAGAGCGCATCCTCATCGATGATTCCACCCCTGGCGGCGTTCACAAAGCGTATACCTGGCTTCGCATGCGCAAGCAGTTCCTTGCCGATGAGCCCCTTTGTCTCCTTGGATTTGGGTAGATGGATCGTGACAAAGTCAGCCCGTTGCACAAGATCGACAAGCGAGGTCAGCTCTACTCCCATTTTCTTGGCTCGTTCCTGGGATATGTACGGGTCGTAAGCGATGAGTGTCATGCCAAAAGCCAGCGCTCGCTGGGCCACAAGTGCGCCAATCCGTCCAAGACCAACGATACCAAGCGTTTTTCCATAGAGTTCGACACCTTCGAACTTAGACCGGGCCCAAGTGCCAGAGGCCAAGCTGGCATGTGCTTGTGGAATCTGTCGTGAAAGCGCCAGCAACAATGCCATGGTGTGTTCGGCCGCAGAGATAATGTTGGATTGAGGTGCATTCACCACCATCACGCCTGCCTGAGTGGCAGCCTCCACATCAACGTTGTCCAGGCCGATGCCAGCCCGCCCCACCACGATCAGATGCGGTGCGTTGGCGATGACCTCAGCCGTCACCTTGGTGGCCGACCGAATGATGATCGCATGCACGTCTTGTACCGCCTCAAGGAGTTGCTCCGGCGAGAGATCGAGCGCGACGCGAACCTCATGCCCAGCCCCTCGAAGGATATCAAGCCCGCGATCTGCAATAACCTCGCTCACTAAGATGGTAGCCACATCTACTCCCCACTGTATTACGACATCATATTACGATATCGTGTTTTGATACCTGCAACCATAGGCACCCTTGCCCGCGCCACTGCTACCAGCGACCAACCGCTACCCCTAGCTGCCCAGCCCACATAGCTGGTCAGCAGCAAAAAGGCTTACGTTCGCTTAAAGTCTAGTGACGAAGTCAGCAATCCGACCAATCCCGTCGACAATACCTTCATCAGACAATGCGTAGGAAAGACGTAGATAACCAGGGGCGTCGAACGCCTCACCAGGAATGACTGCAACTTTGGCGTGTTGCAGCAGCAACTCTGCCAAGCGATAGCTCGATCCAATCGGCGATCCCTCGAACTGCCGTTCAAGCACACCCTGCACCGAAGGGAAGACATAGAAGGCACCCTGTGGCCACATCACATCAATTCCGTCGATAGCGGCGAGAAGGCTGACGATGCTCTCTCGTCGACGAGCAAACGCCTCGCGCATGTAGCTTGTCGCGTCCGCATCAGCAGCGAGCGCCGCAACCGCCGCCCGCTGCGAGACGTTGGAGACGTTCGAACACAGCTGCGACTGGAGCTTGACCACTCCCTTCGCAATATCACCCGGTGCAATCACCCACCCGACGCGCCAGCCGGTCATGGCAAAAGTCTTCGCGACCCCATTGACTAGGATCAAACGTTGCGTCAGCTCTTGGCTCGCAAAACTCCCAATGGCCGGAGCACTCTCCATCCCATAGGTCAGCTGCTGATAGATCTCATCGCTGACGACATAGAGACCACGACGATCGGCAAATTCCGCTAGGGCAGCGCTCTCTTCGTCGGAGTAGACCGCACCGGTAGGATTCGACGGGGAGACGTGAATCAACATCTTGGTGCGCGGTGTGCAGTAGCGTTCGAGTAACTCAGGGGTAACCTTGAAGGCAGTGGAGAGGTCGGTCGGGACCGCAACGGGGACTCCACCAGCAAGACGCACTACCTCCGGATAGGTCACCCAATAGGGAGCTGGGATGAGCACCTCGTCACCGTCGTCCAGCAGCGTCATCATCGCCGAATAGACCGCATGCTTTCCTCCATTGGTGACGACGACTTGGTTCGGATCCACAAAGAGTCCGCTCAATTGCTCGGTGCGCTTGGCGATGACCTCACGTAGTTCGGCAAGCCCAGCAGCGGGTGTGTAGTGGTGATTGCGTGGATCACGCGCAGCCTCAACAGCAGCCTCAACAATAAAAGATGGTGTTGCAAAGTCAGGTTCTCCCGCCGCAAAGCTCACGAGGTCGACTCCACGGGCTAGCATCGACTTTGCCGTCGCATCGATCGCGAGCGTCGCAGATTCGTTGAGCTGTTCGATTCGTGTTGCGATACGGCGAGGAGACATTTGGGTTCACCTTTCGAATTGGAGCGACTATGAGTGCGAATTCATCCATCACCCTACCCGCGGAGATACTGCCCTCCGACGGCCGATTTGGCTCCGGCCCATCGAAGATCCCCACCTTCTTCCTCGATGGTCTAGCAGCGACCCAGGACACCCTTCTTGGCACCTCTCATCGCCGACCAGCGGTCAAGGATCTGGTCCGGGTCATCCGAGAAAGGATGTCCGAACTGTTCAAGCTCCCCGACGGTTACGAGGTCGTCCTCGGGAACGGTGGAGCCACCCTCTTCTGGGACATGGCCGTCCATTCCCTGATCAGGTCCTCAAGTGAACATCTCGTCTTCGGGGAGTTCTCATCAAAATTCGCCGCCGCAGCGCGACAGGCGCCCTTCATTGACTCGGTCAAGGAGGTGAAGGCAGAGTATGGATCGTGCCCCACGCTTGAGGAGGTCGAGGGGATCGACACCTACGCCCTCACGCACAACGAAACCTCGACCGGCGTTCTCGCCCCGCTCCAGCGACCACAGTCGTCGGATGCCTTAGTCCTCGTCGATGCTACCTCCGCAGCTGGAGCGGTCCCAGTAGACCCTTCCGTCTTTGATGCCTACTACTTCTCTCCTCAGAAAGCCTTCGCCTCTGAGGGCGGGCTCTGGATCGCACTGCTCTCGCCCCAAGCGATATCGCGCGCCGTCGAGACTGTCGCTCTTGGCCGTTACATCCCCACCATGCTCGACCTCTCCGTCGCCATCGATAACTCCCGGGAGAACCAAACCTACAACACGCCAGCAATCGCTACCCTCTACCTCATCAACGCACAGCTTGAATGGTTGCTATCGCACGGCGGGCTCTCGTATGCCGCTAAACGTTCGGCAGATTCAGCCGCCATCCTGTATCAGTGGGCCGACAATGCGGCGTATGCGCAGCCTTTTGTCAGTGACCCCACACTCCGGTCGCCGGTGATTGGAACGATCGACTTCGACGATACAGTGGACGCAACGGCGGTCGCAGCCACTCTCCGCGCCAATGGTATCGTCGACACCGAGCCGTACCGTAAGCTTGGCCGCAACCAACTACGCATCGCGCTCTTTCCCTCAATCAACCCCGATGACGTCGAAGCCCTTACCCAGTGCATCGACTTCATTGTGGGCCGACGCTAGCGCCGCCGACTGTTACCCCGGGACGACCCAACCCTCACTCGGGCTACCTCCCAGAACGGCTAATGCTTGCCCCCAAAATACCGATACATCGCTCAGCTGACCGAAAGACTTGGCATCCACGACGGACGGCGCTTTTCGTAGTCAAGTATTTTCGCCTCTTTGGTCAAGCTGATCCCGATCTCGTCGAGACCGGCAAGTAACCGCGCCTTCGCAGTCGGGTCGATCGCGAATCCGAACTCTAACGAGGCACCTGGTACACTCACGCGCTGGCTCTCTAGGTCCACCAGGATCTCCGTCGCGGGCTCCTTGACAACGAGCTCAAGCAGCGTTTGCACCTCTTGCTGGCTCAACTCCACTGGCAACAGCCCAACTTTCAACGAGTTGTTACGAAAAATATCGCCAAACCGTGGCGATATCACTACCCGGAAACCATAGTCCATCAACGCCCATACCGCATGCTCGCGCGAGGAGCCAACCCCGAAGTTCTCCCGTGCGATCAGGATCGTCGATCCCACAAACTGTTGCTTGTTCAGAACGAATTCAGGGTCCTGGCGCCATTCGGAGAACAATCCTTCACCAAAACCAGTACGTTCGACGCGCTTGAGCCACTCACTCGGAATGATCTGATCGGTGTCGACATCTGATATCGCCAACGGTACCGCATGGCCGCGTAGTTCGGTTATAGGTTCCATTCCCTCTCCCTCTTTCTCGATCGTTGTTGTAACTAGTCCAGATCGCTTGGCGAACTAAAGGTGCCGCGCAGTGCCGTTGCAGCTGCGATCGCTGGCG
This sequence comes from Ferrimicrobium sp., assembly GCF_027319265.1. NCBI lineage: Bacteria > Bacillati > Actinomycetota > Acidimicrobiia > Acidimicrobiales > Acidimicrobiaceae > Ferrimicrobium > Ferrimicrobium sp. The sequence goes on from NZ_DAHVNP010000024.1 coordinate 16,019, forward strand.
AGACCAGGTGGGTGCGCCCTCCCCGACCCTGTCGTCCCTCAAAGTTGCGATTCGAGGTTGAAGCCGCCCGCTGACCAGGTTTGAGCTGATCCGGGTTCATGCCCAAACACATGGAGCAGCCAGGCTCCCTCCACTCCGCTCCGGCAGCACGAAAAATCCGATCCAGGCCCTCGGCTTCGGCTTGCTGCATCACACGACGTGAACCAGGCACCACCAAGGTGCGCACGGAAGGGTTAACATGTCGACCCTCCAGGACCGCAGCGGCAATCCGGAGGTCTTCAATGCGCGAATTCGTGCATGATCCGATGAACACAACATCGACTCCGATAGCGCGGACCGCTGTCCCTGGACGGAGATCCATATAGCGTAAGGCACGATGAGCAGCCTCGCGTTGCGGCGCGAGTGCAAACTGATCCGGATCGGGGATCGCGCCATCGATATCGACGACCTGCGAGGGATTCGTTCCCCAACTGACCTGCGGCCTCAGCGTAGAAGCTTGGATCCGGACCTCTGTGTCAAATGCCGCATCTCGATCACTTGCAAGCTCAGTCCAAGCCTTTGTCGCCTGTCCAAAGAGTTCACCTTGAGGAGCAAATTCGCGACCCGTAAGATAAGCAAAGGTCGTGGCATCGGGCGCAATCATGCCCGCACGAGCGCCAGCTTCGATGCTCATATTGCAGACCGTCATACGAGCCTCCATCGACAGATTGGTAATGGCCTCACCGCGATATTCAATCACATGGCCAATGCCTCCACCCGTCCCGATCTGCCCGATGATGGCCAGAATGAGGTCTTTGGCGAAGGTCCCCTCTGGGAGTGCGCCATCAACTGTCACCGCCATCGTCTTCGGTCGGACCTGGGCCAGCGTCTGCGTGGCCAAAACATGCTCTACCTCGGAGGTACCAATTCCAAAAGCAAGAGCGCCAAACGCTCCATGGGTTGCGGTATGCGAGTCGCCGCAGACGATCGTCAAACCCGGCTGGGTGAGTCCCTGCTCCGGACCAATCACATGTACGATTCCCTGGCCCTGTGAGCCCATGGGATAGTACCTGATCCCATACTCATCACAGTTGCGCGCCAATACTTCCAGCTGTTTTGCGCTGATAGGGTCGGCAATTGGGCGGTCGATATGCTCGGTGGGAACATTATGATCGGCCGTTGCAACGGTGAGGTCTGGACGACGAACTCGGCGATTCGCCAGCCGCAACCCATCGAAGGCCTGCGGAGAGGTCACCTCATGGACAAGATGTAAGTCGATATAGATCAGGTCTGCCTCTCCCGGTCCTCCTCGATCGACCAGGTGAGACTCCCACACCTTCTCGGCGAGCGTCTTTCCGTTGACCACTGGTCACTCCCCCTTTCCATGGTTCACCCGAACCACCTCCATCACCCACGACAATGCAGGCCACCCACCAACAGCGCACACACGCAACCCTATGGCAGGTAGGCGCGCACCCGTTTAACGCTTGCGTTGACCAGCGCGGTCGAACTACGCCCGGCGAATCGCTACTACCTCGACCTTGAGCCGTCCACCTGGCGCCTGGTACTCCACTAAATCACCAGCGGCTGCACCTATCAGTGCCTGACCAAGAGGTGATGTCGGCGATACGACCTCTACTCCGGCGAGTCGTTCCTCAATCGAACCGAGGAAGTACTCACTCACCTCATCGTCATCCTCATAGCGCAGGGCCACCACCAACCCTGGACGCACACTGTCGACGTCCGCCCCCTCGTCGGTGACGACGACGGCATTTTCAAGCAACGACTGAAGCTGGCGTACTCGTGCCTCCATCTTGCCCTGAGCATCCTTGGCCGCGTGGTAATCACCGTTTTCGCTGAGATCGCCGAGTGCACGGGCAGACTCGATAGCCTTGGCGATCTCGATTCTGCCTGTGGTGGTGAGTTCATGGAGCTCAGCGACCAGTGCGTCATAGGTAGCTTGGGAGATCGTAGTATCCGTCATGACAGACACTCTAGCGCCTCACCCACCATAGCACTTGCCCATCAAAATGGTCCTTCCTTCGGTACCTCCGACGAGTTCCAACCCCGAACTAGCAAGCAACAGATGCGAGAACGCCCCTAGCAACGCGGTACTCGACATATCACCAAGCGCAATCACCCACCAGTTTCGGATTTTTGCGAAGACGGCCTACAATAGTCGAGTACACAGATTTATTGAGCCAAAGTTGTATTAAGACAAAGTTGTATTAAGCCATAGTGACAAGGGTGGAATAGGTGAAGTATCGTATTGCCGTGGTCGGCGGAGACGGCATTGGACCAGAGGTGACCCGAGAAGCCTTGAAGGTCGCCCGGTCGGCCGGTGCAGTCTTGGAGACCCAGGAATTTGAACTCGGCGCGGCTCACTACGAGCACACCGGTGAGGTGCTGGGTGACGAGACGCTAGCGGAGCTCATGAGCTTTGATGCCATCCTGCTCGGAGCTATCGGCCCTGCCATCGGTTCAACCACAGTCCCCTCGGGCATACTCGAGCGAGGTCTGCTGTTGCGTCTCCGCTTCGCTCTCGATCTCTACATCAACCAACGCCCCTTCCTTACCCTCGATCCGAGCGTTACCATCACCCACAAACCCGTTGATATGGTGGTTATTCGTGAGAATACGGAGGGTGCCTACACTGGCGAAGGCGGGCTCCTGCGCAAGGGAACCGCCTACGAAGTGGCCACCCAGGGCTCAGTAAACACCCGCAACGGAGTCGAGCGAGCGATTCGCTTTGCCTTCGATCTCGCCCAAACAAGAGAGCGCAAGTTGCTCACGCTCGTACATAAGACGAACGTCCTCACGTACTCCGGGGATTTGTGGTATCGAACCTTTCTTGAGGTCGCGGCGGAATATCCGGCCGTAACGACCAGCTATAACCACGTTGATGCTGCTTGCATCTATCTTGTCGAGGCGCCAGAACGTTACGACGTGGTGGTCACCGACAACCTCTTTGGCGACATACTGACCGACTTAGCCGCCGCGGTCTCCCAAGGTATTGGTTATGCGGCCTCGGCGAATATCAACCCCGCACGCACAGGCCCCTCGCTCTTTGAACCGGTGCACGGTGCAGCACACGACCGCGTCGGGACGGGTCAGGCAAACCCCTACGCGGCCATCAGGTCGGCAGCGATGATGCTCGCCTTCCTTGGAGAGACAGCAATCGCCACAAAAATCGAACACGCACTGACGGTTTTGCCCCCTTCGGGTGCAACGACCGCCGAAATAGGTGATTTCTACGGAGAAAGGGTAGCGCACTAATGCCAATACAAGCAATGAAATACGTCTGGATGAATGGCGAACAGGTTCCTTTTGAGGATGCCAAGGTTCATGTTCTCACACATGCACTCCACTATGGTTATGGAGTCTTCGAAGGTATCCGCGCCTATGAGACTCCACGAGGCTCGGCGATCTTTCGACTCACCGACCATATCAACCGCTTCTATGAGTCGGCCAAGATTCTGATGATGGAGATCCCTTACGCACCCGCCGAGCTCGTGGAAGCCACCAAGCGACTTGTCGGAGACAACGAATTCGCATCGTGCTACATCCGTCCCATCGCCTATCTCGGCTACGGCGAGATGGGCCTCAACCCACTGACCGGTACGACTGATGTCGCGATCGCTACCTGGCCGTGGGGTGCTTACCTTGGCGATGAGGGCCTCACCAAAGGCATTCGAGCGAAGATCTCCTCCTTTAAGCGTCATGACCCCAACATTATTCCACCAGCTGCCAAGACGACCGGTGGATACATCAACTCGGCGCTCGCCAAAGCAGAGGCCATCAAAGCAGGCTACGATGAGGCCATCATGCTCTCTGGTCAGGGAAATGTTAGTGAGTGCACGGGCGAAAACATCTTCATCGTTAAGGACGGCACGCTCTTCACCCCATCTGACGCCTCGGGAGCGCTTTCAGGCATCACCCGCAAGACCATCACCCAGGTCGCCAAGGATATGGGTATCGAGACACGCGAAGCCCAGCTCCTTCGAACCGACCTCTATCTTGCTGATGAGATGTTCATTACTGGCACCGCCGCCGAGGTAGTGCCGGTGAGTTCGGTCGACGATCGCTTGATCGGAACAGGCGAGCCTGGCAAGATCTCCAAGGAACTCCAGCGTCGTTACTTCCAGATCGTCACTGGTAACGAACCTGCCTACGATCACTGGCTTGAGTACGTGAAGGGTTAACGTTCTGCGTCACGTTGCTATCTACGATACGACCCTACGAGATGGGTCCCAACAGGAGGGCATCGCCCTCACCGTTGAGGACAAGCTGCGTGTTGCCCGCCAGCTCGACATTCTTGGGGTACAGTTCATCGAGGGGGGTTGGCCGGGGGCCAATCCGAAGGATGCGGCGTTCTTTACCCGAGCATCCGATGAGCTGAACCTCCACACTGCCCAGCTGGTAGCCTTTGGCTCAACCCGCCGCGCAAATGGGGATGTCAACAGTGACCCTAATCTCCAGGCTCTCGTAGATAGTGGCGTCACTCACGTCTGCATCGTCGCCAAGGCCTGGGATTACCATGTAGTGCACGCACTTCGCACCTCCCTCGAAGAGGCACTTGCCATGGTGCGAGATTCGGTCTCCTTTTTGACCAACCATGGTTGCCACGTGCTGCTCGACGCTGAGCACTTCTTTGACGGATTCAAGGACAATCCGACCTTTGCGCTCTCGGTCCTTGATGCTGCCGAGGAGGCCGGAGCAACAACACTAGTACTCTGCGACACCAATGGCGGAACCCTGCCATCAGAGGTTCCCGCGATCATGAGCAGTGTCAACGAACGTGTGGGGCTTCCCATCGGAGTCCATTTTCACAACGACTCCGGCTGCGCCATAGCGAACTCCCTCATAGCCGTTGATCTCGGAGCCAGCCAGGTGCAAGGGTGTGTCAACGGCTACGGAGAGAGGACGGGTAATGCCAACCTTGTCCCCATCATCGCGGCACTCTCGCTCAAACAGGAGATCGTCACCATCCCACCCCACAATCTTGAACTCCTCACCTCCACCGCCCGTCACATTGCAGAGATCACCAATCTTCCACTCGCTCCACAATCTCCCTATGTGGGCGCGTCTGCCTTCACCCACAAAGCCGGCCTCCATGTCAGCGCCATCGCAAGGCGCAGTGACGCCTATGAACACATCAATCCCGAACTCGTCGGCAACCATAGTCGCTTTGTCGTGTCAGAGATGGCGGGTCGTCAAACCCTCCTGATCAAAGCTGGGGAACTCGGGCTCGAACTCACCGACGACGCGACTACCTCGCTGCTCCAGCGCCTGAAGGATCTCGAACATCAGGGATATCACTTTGAAGTCGCAGATGGCTCACTGGAACTGCTGATGCGCCATGCTCTCGGCTGGACCCAGCCCTATTTTCATGTGGAGTCCTATCGGGTGACGACCGACGGCTATCACGGACCTGAGCTGCTCACCGAAGCGACCGTGAAGGTGCAGGTACGCGGCCAACGCATCATCGCTACCGCTGAGGGGAATGGACCTGTCCACGCACTCGATCAGGCGCTGCGACAGGCGTTGCAGACGACCTACCCCTCCCTCGCCACCATGGGGCTTGATGACTACAAGGTGCGCGTGCTTGACACCTCAAGCGGCACCGATGCCGTTGTCCGGGTCCTCATCGACTTCTCCGACACTGAGACACAGTGGACGACCACGGGAGTCTCCACCAACATCATCGAGGCGTCGTTTTCAGCACTGACTGAAGGCTTCGTACTCGCACTCGTGAAAACTAGCACAACTGAAGGGAGCGCACCATGAGTCAGCCAGACATGGTCGAGATTAGTAAGGGTGAACGTGCACCGTTGTTCTGGGCCGAACCCGTCAACCCAGTCGAGTTGGCGCTTGATCGACCCGCAGAGCTGACCGGCCGCAAGCTTGCCCAGGGGCAGCTGAACGGGCGCCCGGGACCGGATCAAGGCTACGCACTCACGCTCTACGGACACCTAACGGACCAGCTCCAAACCCTACCCGGGGAACAGCGCTCCGATATCCAGGCCGGCGTAGTCGCGATCGCTATGGCGATCGCAGGACGACTGGGACGCGCCCCTGTTCTGGCCGATCTCAAAGTAGTCCTCGAACACTTCGGTTACCTCGGGGGTGCCACCTCAGAGCAGATCCGTATCCGCCAAGACCGCTTCAAGGGGATCGCCCACAACTACCAAGCGTTACGGCGCATGGTTGCTTTTACCGAGATGGAGCTCAACCTCCAAGAATAACTCGTGGACCCTTGCCCCACGAGAGGTAGTGCCAAGTCCAGTTGATCATCACTGAAGCCTTGTTCCGCGAGCCCAACAGGGTGACCACGTGCAGACCAAGCCAAGCCAACCAGGCGGTGGTTCCGCTCAAGCGTATGCCACGACCCACCTCCGCAACGGCGGCGCGCCGGCCAATAGTCGCCATCGTCCCCTTGTCGCGATAGCGGAAGGGATAGGTCGCCTCCCCCTTGACCAAGACACCGATTTGGCGAGCGGCATGGCGCCCTCCTTGAATAGCTGGCTGGGCAAGCTGGGGCAAGGGGTTGCCGGTTGGATCAGAGGCGAGCGCAACGTCCCCGATAGCAAAGATCGACTCCGAGCCCAGTACACGCAAGTCGCCTCCGACCATGAGACGTCCACTTCGACCGGTGGGTAGGCCCAGCCGCCCGATCACCGACGGCACTGCCACGCCGGCCGCCCAGAGAACGAGACCATTCTGGATTTCACGGCCACTATGCAACAGGATGACCCCCGGCTCCACCGCCTGTACCGCCTCCTGAAGCAGAACGGTGACACCACGGGTGCGCAACTCCCGTCGCGCGTACTCCGAGAGCCCCTCATTGAAAGCCTCCAAGAGGCGGGACTGTTGCTCGATGAGGATCACCTTCACATCATCGGGATTCAGACTGGTGTAGTCGGTATAGAGGGCCTTGTGGGCGAGTTCAGCGATGGCACCCGCAAGCTCGACCCCCGTCGCACCGCCACCGACAACCACGAAAGTGAGCGCACCATCACGGACCCCATGAGCAACGGCTTGCTCAAACTGATGAAAGAGATGGTTTCTCACGTCAAGCGCCTCGTCGAGCGTATAGATGGCATGCGAATACTCACGAGCACCCTCAATGCCGAAGTAGTTTGCGGTAGCACCCAGCGCGAGGATGAGGTAGTCGTAGTCGATGGTACGTCCGTCCTCAAGCACGATGAACTTGCGCTCAGCATCCACCGACGCCAACTCACCCTGTTGGAACTTGGTCCGGGCCATGCTCCGGATCACCGTCCGAATAGGAAAGGCAACATCGCCAGGGTTGAGTCCAGCCGTCGCCACCTGGTAGAGCAATGGTTGAAAAGTAGCGAAGTTATGACGATCGACCAGGGTGACGTCGGCAGACAGCTTCGAGAGTTCCTCCACCGCCGCCAGACCAGCAAAACCAGCACCAACGACGACCACCTTTGGACGACTCGGGGCTCCAGGGGCATCGGCCGCTGCTGTCTTGCGCTGACGCATTCGTGTCGCAATCATCCTTACCTCCTCATACTTTCGATCGAGCCTAGTAGACACGACGCCCGCCATGGTTGTCCGTAACGATCCCTTAATCTTGTGCGGTCTTGGTCCCCAATCGACGTGTCTGATGCGCAAGGAGCTGCAGTGACTCAGCGTCTGAATGCATGACGATCCCTACACCAACCACACGAGCCTGCTTCAGGCGCTCCACCACCGATGGGGAGGGCACAAACCCTGGCGGAGTCACGACAACCCAAACCGGCAATAATCGAACGAGCATGATCGCCAGCGAGAGTTGAAATCGACCGTTAGCGTCGAGGCGACCGGCGGGTTCATTCGCCAAAGGGAGCAGACCAACCTCCTCAAGAACCGCTCGAAACGACGGCACCTTTCCGAGCCGAGGGGGCCCTATCCGCACCGCTAGCGCGAGATGCTCGAGCACCTTGAGCGAGGGCATAGGCACAAAGCCCGCAAAGGCAATACCGAGCACGGAGCGCGCCTCCCGACTGCCAACTCGAGCACCAAGGACACTGATCTCAGCGTGGGGATCCAAGCCAAGAAAAGCCCGAACAACCGGCTCCGGTGGAGCACCAGTCAAGAGCATCGTCTCACCCTCAACGAGCTTCCATGTCCCTAAGCGTAGCGTGCCATCGCCATAGGCTACCGAACCCTGCACTTCAAGCACCGTCTTAGGTGTCACGAACCTCTCCCTGCCACCAACTGACCAGCGAAATACCAACGATTCCCATGATGACCGAAAAACTCGTTCCCGTGATCACGTACTCGAGGAAGAGCCCGTGGGCCCCAAAGGCGTTGTTCAGTTGCACCAAGGGGGCAAGGGCACACCCAGCGAGCGCGACGGCGAGGACCCCACTCACCCATCGCTCCTGAGCGAGATGGACATCTGTGGCCATCACCCGAAGCGCGACTCCCGCGCCGAGGAAGCCCACGCCACAACCAAGTGCGACGACCATAGCGGTCCCAAAACCAATGAGAAAGCTCACCCGCCAGGCAATACCGATCGCTAGCACAACGAGTGCACTCGACAACAACGCTGGCACCACCGACCCACGCCGCCCATAGGATCCGCGCGTCCGCGGCAGAACCCCGAGGAGTCCCTCCGGCGACACGAGTGTCGCAGCGATTGGACTCAACTCCCAACCAAGCCAACAACCGATGGCCGCCACAAGCGGTCCGAGCACCAGCAGCCCTTCGGCAAGACCGATACCCAACGGCACGAGTGCCAGTGTCACGAGCAGTACCCGTAACCAAGTCCTTGTCTCTAGTCGAACAACGCTGATCGCGCCCAGGGTCAACCCAGGATAACGCAACAACGACGATAGACTCAACGACTGGTCAGCAAAACCTCCGTCGGGAACATGTGCCCGTTGCACCTGCGGCGCCCACCGGGACCCGACCACGACAACGATCCCGATGAGTAGCGCGAACACCGATCGCTCCAGGGCACCGTCGCCAATGAGCAGGTGGGACACGCCGCGTTGAATGACCAGCGCAGCGCCACTTGCCACTCCGACGATCCAGAGTAGCACCCCAAGCCCTAGACCCAGATCGATCCAGATACCCGCCACCGTCCAACGGTTCAGGCCAACCAGCCAGAGGGCGAGCGCACCCGCCAGCAGCAACCAAGGTGCCACGCCTTGGTGGATGAGGCCCTGGTGGCGCAGTGCGTACCAGGCAACCGCTGCGTAAGCGATCGTGACCACCACGACCACTGCCGCCACCACACGACTCCAGCGCTGCCCAAGGCTGACAGCACTCGCGACGAAGAAGGCTGCGAGCAGACCGCCTCCGAGCGCAGCTCCAGGCAGCGAATGCACGACCTTGTCGAGATCACGATCAAGAGCGGCCACGAGAACGATCAGACTGACAACCCCCCACAGTACTGGTTTACGCCAGACACGCAGGGCAAGAGGAGTCACGTCAGCCGCCAGACACCTCGGTGATCTTCGACTTCGTCGACAGGAAGGGCATCATCGCACGTAGCGTGGCCCCAACTTGCTCAACCGGTTGGTCTCTTGCCTGTTGGCGGAGTTGATTGAAGTGAGGACGTCCAGCCGCCATCTCGTCGATGAGTTCCCGTGCGAAGGTCCCATCCTGAATCTCGCCAAGAATCCGTCGCATCTCTGCCCGTGTCGCCTCATTGACCACCCGTGGCCCACGAGTGAGTCCTCCGTACTCCGCAGTCTCTGAGACCGAGAACCACATACCCGCTAATCCATTTTCGTAGAGCAGGTCGACAATGAGCTTCATCTCATGCAGGCACTCGAAATAGGCGGACTCCGGCTGATAACCAGCCTCGACCAAGGTGGTGAAACCAGCGACGATGAGCTCGCTCAGGCCACCACAGAGCACCACCTGCTCGCCAAAGAGATCCGTCTCCGTCTCTTCGGCAAAGGTCGTGTCAAGTACCCCGGCCTTAGTGGAGCCGATACCCCATGCATAGGAGAGGGCGAGCGCATGACCGGTCCCCTGTGGGTCATTTGCGACAGCGATCAGCGACGGAACGCCGCCGCCCTCTTCGTAGGTGCGGCGCACAAGGTGTCCAGGGCCCTTTGGGGCTACCATCATCACCGTTACGTCCTCAGGTGGAACGATCTCCCCGAAGCGGATGTTAAAGCCATGGGCAAAGCCCAGCGTTTGACCTGGGCGAAGGTGTGGAGCCACCTCGTTGTCATAGATCTCTTTTTGCACCGTGTCTGGGGCAAGAAACATGATAAGGTCCGCCCAAGCGACCGCTTCTGGCACCGACAGAACCTCGAGCCCACTCGCCCACGCCTTATCACCAGAGGCCGACCCCGGGCGAAGCGCAACGCGAACCTTGACGCCAGAGTCGGACAGGTTCAGTGCGTGGGCATGCCCTTGCGAACCGTAGCCGATGATGGCGACACGGGTGCCGTTAATGATGGATGGGTCTGCGTCCTTGTCGTAGTACATGTGAGCCATTTACGATACTCTTCCCTTTCTCGGTCGACGTGTCGGTTTTGGTAGCTTGCTAAGAGCAATCCTACCGGTTCGTTGCAGCTCAATCAGACCAAACTCAGCTAGGAATGCCTCGACGTCGTCAAGCTTCTCTGGAGAGAGCGCGAAGACCACGGTCAATCGATCCATCGAGACGTCGATGATCTCACCATGGAAAATCTCTACCAGCTCCATCACCTTCGCGCGGGCACCCGCCTCCGCATTAATCGTTGCGAGCATACACTCATATTCGAGTGCATCCACTGGGTCAATCTCGGTAATTTTGATGACATTGATCAACTTATGCAGTTGCTTCGTAATCTGCTCAAGTGGCACTGTCTCGACGTCGACCACAATGGTGAGACGCGAAAAGCGCTCGTCGTCAGTAGGTGCCACGGCTAGCGAGTAGATGTTAAAGCCGCGTCGGGAGAAGAGCAACGCCACCCTAGCAAGCACGCCCGCCCGGTTCTCTACCAACACACTCAGGATATGATGGCGGCCCTCCACTGGGGGACGAATCGATCCAATTGGGACGAGGTTCGATGATCGCTCCGCCATCATCGACTCCGCTGCTGGTGTGGGGGCAACACGATGTCATCATTTGGTGCGCCGGCCGGCACCATCGGATAGACCTTTTCGAAGGTGTCAACCCGAAAGTCGATCACTACCGGTCGGTCATCGATCTGGTTCGCCTTCTCAATGACCGGGTCAACTTCACTGACCTGATCGACACGGAAACCAACCGCACCCATCGCCTCAGCCCACTTGACATAGTCAGGCAGATCGGGTGAGAGAAACACCTCGGAGTAACGCTCCTCGTAGAACATCTCCTGCCACTGGCGTACCATGCCAAGATAACCGTTGTTCAAGATAGCAACCTTGATTGGGATGCGTTCCGCCGTCGCCGTCACTAACTCCTGCGCCGTCATCTGGAAACATCCATCCCCATCGATGGCCCAGACCGTACTCTGAGGACGGCCGGCTTTTGCGCCGATCGCCGCCGGCACAGCAAAACCCATCGTTCCGAGCCCTCCGGAGTTGATCCAGGAGTTCGGCGACGCAAACTGGAAGTACTGTGAAGCCCACATCTGGTGCTGTCCAACACCCGAAGCCACGACGGTGTCGGCCGGTGCGAGCGCCGAGATTCGTTCAACGACATACTGAGGTTTGATAGCCGCACCGGGCAACGAGGGTTCATAGGAGTAGGGATACTGCTCCTGCCAGGCGTGCAGTTGGGCGACCCAGGCTGAGAGATCCGCCCCTTTGGCGGGCAGGTGCCGCGTAATCTCTGGAATCACCGACTTTACATCCCCGACAATTGGAACATCGGGACGACGCACCTTACCCAGTTCAGCCGGATCGATATCGACGTGGATAATGCGCGCCTTAGCCGCAAAGGCATCCACCTTTCCAGTCACACGGTCATCAAAACGAGCTCCGAGTGCGATCACCAAATCAGCCTGTTGCAGCGCCGTCACCGCAGTGAAGTTGCCATGCATGCCGGGCATACCAAGGCAGAGCGGATCGGAGTCAGGCAGCACTCCCCTCGCCATCAACGTCGTCACCACTGGGATACCGGATCGATCGACCAGCGCCCGCAGCTCCGCTGCAGCCTTGCCACGGATCAACCCGCCACCTGCATAGATAATCGGCCGTGTGGCCCCCGCAATCATGGCAGCCGCCTGCTCAATCATCTTGGCGTGCCCCTTGACCGTCGGCTGGTAGCCGGGCAGATCGAGCCGGCGCGGCCAGTACCACTCCATCGTATCGTTCGCCACGTCTTTGGGGAGGTCGACCACGACTGGTCCAGGTCGACCTGTCGTCGCGACATGGAAAGCCTCAGCAATCACACGCGGGATATCGCTAGCCTTGGTAATCAACCAGTTGTGCTTGGTCACCGACATCGTAATCCCTGTGGTATCAGTCTCTTGAAAAGCATCGGTACCGATCGAAGTTGTCGCCACCTGCCCAGTGATCACCACAATCGGTATCGAGTCAACGTAGGCGTCGGCGACGGCGGTGACGATATTGGTGGCCGCTGGACCACTTGTCACAATAGCCACACCTGGCTTCCCAGTCGCCTGTGCAAACCCTTCCGCAGCATGGCCGGCACCCTGTTCATGACGAACCAGAATATGCCGGATCGGCGACTCCAAAAGGGGATCATAGACAGGGAGAATCGCCCCACCAGGGAGGCCAAATACCGTCTCTACCCCTTGCATCTCAAGGGATTTAATCAACGCCTGTGCTCCGGTTAACTTCATGATCGTCTCCTCCATGCATACGTACTAGCAACGCCAAAGCCAATAGTTCTCTGAGCGGGCATCCTCACGAGCGTAGATACGAAAAGACCTCCCGCGAAGGGAGGTCTTGGGCACGACGCAGCGAAGAGCCGTGCCCTAACGAAGGAGTACTACCAGCGCGCGTCGAATAGTCATAGAAGGTAGCATACCCAGTCTGAAGGGCTATCCGCCAGTTACCGCTCCAATATCTGCCCCTTTGACCAAAAGAGCATACTTCCCAAGCGCTCCCTCGGTATAGCGCGCGGGTGCCGGAACAAAAGCTTGCCGTCGGAGCTCCAGCTCTGTCTCATCCACCAGCAACTCGATCGAGTGGGTGGGAACATCGATCACGATTCGGTCACCATCACGGATCAGACCGATAGGTCCACCATCGGTGGCTTCAGGCGCAACATGGCCGATGCAGAACCCGTGTGTTCCACCAGAGAAGCGGCCATCAGTGATCAAAGCAGCATCGTGACCACGTCCAGCACCCTTCATCGCCCCTGTTACCGCCAACATCTCACGCATCCCAGGCCCCCCTTTGGGTCCCTCGTAGCGAATGACCACCACATCCCCAGACCGGATCTCCCCGGCGAGAATGGCATCAAGTGCAGCCTCTTCACGATCAAAGACCCGGGCAGTTCCGTCAAAATGCTCCTGATCAAGACCAGCCACCTTCACAACCGAACCTGCGGGGGCAAGCGATCCACGGAGTACAGCGATCCCTCCAACTTTATGGATCGGCTGATCATGGCGGTGGACGACCTCACCATCTGGACGCGGCGGATCATAGGCTCGCAACTCCTCGGCGAGTGTTCGTCCGGTAACGGTCAAACAATCACCATGCACAAGGCCAGCCTCAAGGAGTTCGCCGAGAACCACCGGGATCCCGCCGATACGATCCAGATCGGTCATGTGGTACTTGCCATGGGGTTTTGTGTCAGCGAGGTGAGGGACGCGAGTCCCGACTCGATTGAAGTCATCGAGGGTGAGTTCGACCTTGGCTTCATAGGCAATAGCCAGCAGATGGAGGACGGCGTTCGTCGACCCGCCAAGCGCCATCACGACAGCAATCGCATTCTCGAAAGCTGCCTTGGTCATGATTTGGCGAGGTGTGATCCCCAACTCCAACAGGTTCATCACCGCTCGACCAGCCTCAAACGCGATGTCCTCTCGGCGACGATCAACCGCCGGTGCCGAGGCAGAACCAATCTGGGCCATTCCCAGTGCCTCCGCCACGGACGCCATCGTGTTAGCGGTGTACATCCCTGCGCAGGAACCCTTGGTGGGGCACGCGTTGCGTTCAACATCGCCAAGTCGTTGCTCGTCGATGCTACCGGCTGCATAGGCGCCAACCGCCTCGAAGACGCTCACAATATCGAGCGTCTCCCCACGGAAGCGACCAGGAAGAATACTCCCACCGTAGACAAAGACAGAGGGGAGGTCGAGGCGGGCCGCCGCCATCATCATTCCTGGGAGCGACTTATCACAACCAGCCAAGGTCACCATCGCGTCGAAGCGCTCAGCGTGCATCATCAGCTCCACCGAATCCGCTATCACCTCACGAGAGACCAAGGAGGAATGCATGCCTTCGTGACCCATCGAGATCCCATCCGAAACGGCAATGGTGCCGAACTCCAGCGGCACACCGCCGGCGGATCGCACGCCGGCCTTCGCACGCTGTGCAAGATCAGAGAGCACGAGATTACAGGGAGTCACCTCGTTCCAAGAGGATGCAATGCCGATCTGAGGCTTCGAGAAGTCCTCATCATTGAGGCCAACAGCCCGCAGCATCGCCCTTGCTGGTGCTCTCCTCGGCCCCTCAGTCACCTCTTGGCTACGAATGCGAATCGACTTGGTATCACTCATCGTTTGGTTTCCCCTCTGGTCGTAGTGCAACTGTAAGCCACTGTAGCCTCACTCGACCCTGGACGACGCCGCGCCAGCCACGCTCTCGAAATCTCGGGAACGGACGCCGCCGCGACGAGCAGATCAGCCAGCGCCGGGCCGCGCCTCATCTGCCAGCTCGACTAAGGCCTGACGGGCGTCAGCACCCGAAACCTGGCGTCCGTGTTGGCGCATGACCTGCCCCAACAAAAAGCCGGCGACCTTTTCGTCACCGCCCAAATAACGACTCCATTCATCGGGAAACTGGGCAATGATCCCCTCCACAATCGCCCTGATCGCGTCCTCATCACGAGCTCCAAAGCCGAGCTTGGCCATCAACTCCGCGGCCGGAGCAGGATCCGTGCAGGCCTCACGCAGAAGGATCTTCACTTGCGAGGCGCCCAATTCCCCTCGATCCTCGATGGCGAGCACCGCTACAAAGCGTTCAGGAGTCAAGACACCGATATCAGCAAGCAATGCCGTTAACTCGTTGGCACACCGCGCAGCCGCGCGCGCTGGTGTGATGCCATGATCGATAGCAGCCCGGAAATATGGCCAGCATTCGTCGGTAATGATGGTCTCACGAAGGTCATCACTCAACTCAGGCAGGATCGCCGCAACATCACCACGCCGCTTGCTCGGAAGTTCTGGGAGCTGCCCTCGACGCTCCTCAATCAAGGTGAGATCGGGGGCTACTGGCGGTAGATCGGGTTCGGGGAAGTAGCGATAGTCGTTTGCCTCCTCCTTCAGTCGTAAGGCTCCAGTCAACGAACGCTCCTCGTCCCAGAAGCGCGTCTGTTGGATCATCGCCTCCCCGTCCTCATAGAGCTGCACCTGCCGACGACCCTCAAACGCCAGCGCACGAACTAACGAACGAAGAGAGTTCAGGTTCTTGATCTCCGCTCGTGTCCTGAATTGAGCCTCGCCAATCGGACGTACTGAGACGTTGGCGTCGACTCGCAGGGACCCCTCCTCCATACGACCATCGCTTGCGCCAACCGCCACCAGGATGGCACGCAGTTCGGTCACGTACTCCTTGGCCTCCTCCGGATCACGAATATCGGGAGCGGAGACGATCTCAAGCAGTGGAACGCCTGACCGGTTGTAGTCGATGAGCGAGTACGCAGCGGACTCAATGCGTCCGTGTCCCCCCCGGTGGACCAACTTCCCGGTGTCCTCTTCAAGGTGGGCTCGTTCGATACCGATCACGCGCCCCGAGGGTAGTTCGAGATGCCCATTGGCATTGATGGGCACATCGTACTGCGAGATCTGGTAGTCCTTGGGCATGTCGGGGTAGAAGTAGTTCTTCCGATGAAACTGACTGCGTTGGATCGTCGCGTTCAGTGCTAAACCAACTCGAATGGCAAAGTCAACCGCCTGCGCATTCATGACCGGAAGACTCCCGGGCAACCCGAGGCAGACGGGACAGATCGACGTGTTGGGTTCCTCACCGAAGGCGTTCGGACATCCACAAAATAACTTGCTCTTGGTCTTGAGCTCCGTGTGGACCTCTAGGCCGATCACATACTCCCAACCCTGAGCCGGGCCGGTTGTCGCTCGCTGGGTCAACGTAATCCCTCCTCGACGGCGTAGGCTCCACGAAACAGCAGCTGCTCTGAACGAGCAGGGCCAAGCAGTTGCACGCCGATCGGTAGGCCATCGGAGTCGACCCCGGCAGGAATGGAGAGGGCGGGATCACCCGATAGGTTGGAAGGTATCGTGCAGATGTCTGATCGATACATCTCCACCGGATCCGCCGCACGCTCGCCGATCCGAAAGGCTGTGGTCGGCGAAGTAGGGCTTAAGAGTAGATCAACACTCGCATACGCACGATCAAATGCGGCGCGAACCAGCGAACGTACCCGCTGGGCGGTGACGTAAAATGCGTCATAGTATCCGGCCGATAATGCATAGGTTCCCAACATGATTCGACGCTTGACCTCAGGTCCAAAACCCTTCGTCCGAGTCGCAATCATCATCTCCTCTACAGTGGCGCCGGGCTCACGGAGTCCATAACGGACACCGTCATAACGGGCCAGATTGGACGAGGCCTCAGCTGGAGCCACAACATAGTAGGCCGCAAGACCAAAGGCCAGCTCGTCAAGTCTGATCTCGGTGACCGTCGCACCCGCCTGTTGCAAGGCATCGACCGCTCGTGCCAACGCTGTCTGGACACCCGGGCTTGCGATCTCTACAAGGTTCGTTACCACACCAATGCGCACGCCTCGTACCCCTTCGGCCAGCGAGGACAGGAGTGTTGGCGGTACCTCTTGGAGCGAGGTCGCATCCCTTGGGTCATGACCCATGAGGCACTCAGCAACGAGCGCGGCATCCTCTACTGACGCGGTAAGCGGACCGATCTGATCGAGCGAGGAGGCAAAAGCGAGGAGACCGTACCGGGAGACTCGACCATAGGTCGGCTTGAACCCAACGATCCCAGTCAATGCGGCAGGTTGACGGATTGAGCCGCCGGTGTCCGACCCGAGTCCAACGAGCGCCATCCTGCTTGCAACAGCGGCAGCAGAGCCACCTGACGATCCACCAGGCACCCGTTCAAGGTCATAGGGGTTCTTGGTGATCTTGTAGGCAGAGTTCTCCGTGGAAGAGCCCATGGCAAACTCGTCGAGGTTGGTCTTGCCAAGGACAATGCCATCCTGGTCGGTGATGCGGTCGACTACCGTTGCATTGTAGGGAGGAATCCAACCCTCGAGGATTTTCGACGCAGCCGTAGTCGGAAATGTCGTCGTACATAGGTTGTCCTTCAGCACGACCGGCACCCCCGCCAATCTGCCAAGTTTCTCCCCTCGCGCCCTCCGAGCATCCTGAACGGCGGCTCTGCTTCGCGCGGCATCAAGGTCAAGTGAGAGAAAGGCATCGATCTCCGGTTCTTGGATCGCTATCTGTTCCTCATAGGCGTCAATCACCTCAACAGTGGTGACCTCGCGTCCGTCCAGCCGACGCTGGAGTTCAGCGATCCCCCAATCGAGAATCTCGTCGTTCATTATGCTCCTAAGATGCGAGGCACGCGAAAATAGTCCTCTTCGGCACTTGGAGCCATACCAAGGACGACCTCCCGATCGATCCCTGGCTGGACTACATCGTCTCGAAGGAGGTTGACCGTCTCCAATGGATGATCCATCGGAGGGTACGCAGATAAGTCCTCTGCGTTCATCACCTCAATAACGTCGAGAATCCGGGAGAGCGTATCCTCATACTCCCGAAGTTCCTCATCGCTTAACGACAGCCGCGCCAGCTGCGCGATATGGGCGACATCCGCTTGGTCGATCCGTTTTGTCATCCTCCAGAGCCTAGACCTCGTCTTAGGCGAGTCAGCCAATCACAAGGCACCATAAAGGAAAAGCAACTAGCTCGTGATCGCCTTCATCAACGTCGACATCGGATCGTCATCCGTTCTCCCTGCAAAAACTTGTGTTAAGCCAAGGAGTTTCGTCATATCGCCCGTCACCAGTATTTTGCCAGCGATGAACGACTCGATGGCTCGCTGGGGATTGAACTCTACAAAAAGAGCCTTTGCCGTCTCGTAGTCGAGCGATACGGTAAGGTCCGCCTCCTCGAGCTCCCCTAGGTCGAGTTCGACCACCCCTGAAGACGTGTCGAGATATGCCTTCAAAGGCTCCTCCTGGAATGGACAACCCGAGATAATTTGGTTCATTCTGAGTGTGACATCAACTCGCATCGGCTCGATACCGAGTCGCTCTGTGATCCCTCGAAACTCTTCAAGCCATTGGGGACTCAAGAACTCATACTGACTCAGCCCATCAAGCATCGAAATGTCGAAATCTGCCATACGTCAAACCGCCTTTTCTCTTCGTATCACTCTACAAGCTCGGAATGATCGAGAACATTCCAGCGATCCGATCTGCTCAAGGAATGACCAACAGATTGATACTCGCGCCATAGAGCACCGTCTGGCCAGCTCCAGGGCTCTGGTATTGGACGATAGAACCACCAAAGGGAGCAGACACGGTACCGATGGCAAAACCCTGGCTCTGTAGGGTCGACTCAGCCGATCCAAGGGCATCACCAACGACGTTGGGCACCTGCACATAGTGCGGACCAAGTGACGAGACAATTGTCACGCTCGACCCAACCCCCAACACGGTCCCGGCGCTCACCGACTGCGATAGTACGTCGCCGCTAGCCACCGAGTTCGAGTACTGCTTTTGGACTTGGTAGACGAAACCCTGGTTCGTGAGATCCCCCTCTGCAGTCGCAAGCGAGGCGCCAACAACGTTCGGCACTGGTCTTGGTGCAGGACCCTTCGATACCACGAACCTCACGATGGAGTGGTAGGGAACCCGCTGATTGACGGGCGTCTCTCCCATCACAACCCCGGCTGGAACGTCTGGGGAGTATTCATACTTGGGGTCAACCCGGAAACCCTTGGCCAACAACGCACGTTGCGCCATGGCGAACTGCGCCGATTGGTAGGAGGCTACGTAGACCGGAGCGTGGCCCTTGGATACGTAGAGCACGACATCGCCATCGGGGTGCACGTTCGCCCCTACGGACGGACTGGACCCAATCACCCGTCCCGACGCTACGCCCGTCGAGTAACGGTCTTGGACGGTCACATGAGCAATTCCCTCACCGCGCAGGCGTTGGGTCGCAGCCACCGCCGTCAAGTTCGCAACATTATCGACCTTGATCTCCCGAAAGTGTTGGTACAGCACTGCCGCACCAAGCGCCGCAGCAACCAGAATCGGCAACAAGAAGAACAGGAGCCACCAAGGGCGGCGACCACCCACCTCCTCGGTCTCGGGCGGGACGGACTCCACATGCATCGGCTTAGCCACCTCGAGCACTGAGGTTGGCTCATCGCCCTCGCCTCCCATTGGTGCAACAAGTACGGCGGTAGTACCATCGCCTCGATCCGAGGCAAGATGCTCCGTCAGGTCACCAGCGACCGTCGCCCCGTCACCAAGCCACTGCAAACTGTCGTCCATCACCGCCTCAGGGGTCATGACAGTCAGTGCTTGCCCGCCGACGAAGAGCGGCTCGGGGTTCGTGAGATCCCGAGCAAAGGCGTTCCAAAGGTGTTCGATCTCCGCGGCACTTGGACGGCGGTCCGCTTCGCGGTCCAGCATCGAAACGATGGAACTCGCGACCGGATCCTCTGGGTTGGGATTGACCACTGGTTCTCGAAGCCGCGCAAACGCTAGGGCCAGTTGGGTATCCCCCTGGAAAGGGATGGCACCAAAGAGCGCTTCATACAATACAAGCCCGAGCGAATAGACATCACTACCAGGAACCGAACGCTTCCCTTCGACCTGTTCTGGTGCCATGTATCGAGGGGTTCCCAGAATGCCGCCACCGGTCTCCGTTGCTGAACTCTCCGACAGGGCACGCACGAGTCCGAAGTCTGCAATTCTGACACGACCCCCATCGTCGAAGAGGAGGTTGGCAGGCTTGATATCTCGGTGTAAAAAGTTGCGATTGTGCGAGTACGCGAGTGCCGAGGCCGTCGCGGCGCCGATCTGCACCACCTGGGGTGTGGTGAGCTCAACGCCTCTGGCATAGAGCTCCCGCAGTGAGCCATTCGAGAGGTATTCCATCACCAGATACGGCTCACCCTCGTCAGAGCCCCAGTCAAAGACCTTCATGATGTTGGGATGGTTCAGCTGCGCGGCTGCCTGTGCCTCGTCACGGAATCTTCTCAGAAAAATAGGGTCGTCGGCGAGCCCACGCTGCAACAGCTTGATCGCCACGGTTCGCCCCAACCGATCATCGACCGCCCGGTAGACAATACCAGCACCACCCGAACCTCTTCGAGCCACCACCCGATATCGGTTACTCAGGACTCGACCAATGTTCTCGTCCGTACCTGCCGCCTTCGCCAGCTCGTTACCTACCTTATGACGACCGCCTGACCTAGCGGTCAGCTCCACAAATCCAGATACAGCCTACACCAAGGCGCGCTGAAGCATTCGCACCGCTCCTGCTGGGCTTCGCCGAAGTCTCAGCAAGATCGATCGCCCCGACGCGAGGACAGGATGGCGTGTCAAGTCCCATGGGATCGTTTCCCCTAGTAGTGTGGGCGCGTTGTCGCGCTCCGTGTTACTAGCGCGTTGTCGCGCCGTGCGTTACAGGCGCGTTGTCGCGCCGTGCGCCATACTGTCTGCCATCTGACTCATATCACTGTCTGCTGCCCTCGAGACGCAACGATCGCAGAGAGCCCAGGCAAATCGATGACTGGGATGCCGAGCTCGATCGCTTTGGCGAGTTTGGATCCCGCACGCTCGCCTGCTACGAGATAATCGGTTCTTTTGGAGACCGCCTCTATCACGCGACCTCCATGCTCGACAATGAAATCACGGATCTGCTCACGAGGGCCATCCGGGAAACTTCCGGTGATAACAAAACTGAGCCCCATCAGCTGATCCGATGTCGCGGGAGCCAGGTCGGGGGCCCTTTGTCCGCGTACGTCAGCATCGATAAGTCCTGCCACAACCTGTGATCCGTACGGATCATCTCGGAAATGGACAACAGACCTGGCTACCGTATCACCAACACCATCCAAGGCAACCAGCGCCTCAACGGTAATGGTGAGGAGGTCATCAAGTGCGCCCATCGATGACGCAACTACCTGGGCAACGTGGGCACCGACATTATCAATGGCGAGTCCAAAAAGAATTCGATGGAGCGGCCGTTGGCGTGCGGTTGCAATGCCCACCATAAAACGTTGGATCATCTTGTCACCAACGCCAGGAAGTTGACCCAACTCATGGGGTTCAAGACTGAACAGATCCGAAGGGATCCTCACCAAGCCGAGCTCAATGAGCTGACGTGCCCGTACCTCGCCAAGACCATCGATATCCATGGCGTCACGAGATCCAAAGTGCATCAGACGCTGCACAAGCTGCTCTGGACAGAAACGATTTGGGCAATGAAAGTCAACCTCGTCAAGTACACGGATGAGGCGCGTTCCACAGCTGGGACAGTACGCAGGAAACTGGTAGCGGGGTAGTTCTCCAACCCGTGCTCCAAGCACTGGGCCCACCACCTCCGGAATGATCTCGCCTGCCTTTCGCACAACCACGAGGTCTCCTACTCGAACGTCCTTGCGCTCGATCTGCTCTGCATTGTGCAACGTTGCGCGAGAAACCGTTGAGCCCGCAACGACCACAGGTTCAAGCTCCGCGAAGGGGGTTATCTTGCCGGTTTTACCGACGGAGATCTCTATCGCCAACAGCCGGGTCAGCTGCTCCTCGGGGGCAAACTTGTAGGCAATCGACCAGCGCGGCGCCCGCGAAGTCGCACCCACTCGCCCACGATCCTCGATGCGATCTAATTTGATCACCACACCGTCGGTATCATAATCGAGCTGGGCGCGAGTCTGATCGAGCTCCTGTATCCGAGCAGCAAGCTGTTCCCGCTCGACCAACGCAGCGTGCTCCTCAACGGCAAAACCGAGAGATCGAAGTAACGCGAGCGCCTCATGATGGGTCTCGGTCTCAATGGGTTCCTCGAGCTGATAGGCAAAAAACGCGAGTCCCCGACTCGCGGTAATCCGAGGATTCTTCTGACGGAGACTCCCAGCTGCTGCGTTGCGGGGATTCGCAAATGGAACCTTGAGGTCTGGATCTTGGTTCAACAGCTGGAACGCCGACCGGGGCAGATAGATCTCGCCACGAACCTCAAGCGGAGCATCATGGGCGATACGTTTGGGTATCGCATCGACCGCGTAAATATTCGCTGTAACATCCTCACCTGTTCTCCCATCGCCACGAGTCGCTGCTTGCAGCAGGATCCCATGCTCATAGCGCAGGCTCAGGGCTAATCCATCGATTTTGAGCTCCCCAAAGAGAGTCGGCTCTCTATCCAAGAGCCTCGCGAGTCGATCGACCCACGCGTTCAGGTCGTCGATCGCAAAAACATTATCGATGCTCAGCATTGGACTCTCGTGCACCACCGGTGCGAAGAGTTGCAACGGCGGCGCACCTACTCGTTGGGTTGGCGAACTCGCCACCACTCGTTCAGGGTGCTGTTGCTCGAGCTCAACCAGTTCACGGTAGAGCACATCGTATTCAGCGTCGGTCAGGACCGGAGAATCAAGCGCATAGTACGCATAACTCGCTCGATCGAGCAACGACCGGAGGTCATCAATCCGATCACTCATCAGCAATGGCCTGTGTCGACATCGCCACCATCGCCGATCCTACCACGAGGTCCTCCTGATAGAGCGCAATCGTCTGGCCGGGTGCGATGCGCCGAGTTGGGGTCCGAAACTCCAACGCCGTCTCACTGAGCACCGCCGGGACTGTGGCTCCATGCGCGCTCCCCTGTATCTGGCCCTCCTTCGGCCAGCCGTCACCCAGATAGTCCATGGCGGTGGTAACCACGAGCCTGTCGGTCTGCAGTCGGTCGATGGTTCCTACCTGAATCACCCGTGTCGCCGGATCTTTGGCCAATACATAGCGGCGCATCCCGTCGCCAAGGCCGCCGATCCTCCGGCGTTGCCCGACGGTCACCGTCTCAAAAGGGCTCGCATCTTCGTACTCATGCCCTGTCACCGTGTCGATCACTTTGGTCGCATGCAACGTTCCTCTCGAGGAGAGAAAACTCTCCTTACCAGCTTGCCGAGAGATAAAACAGACCTCGAGCGAATCCGGCTTAGCAGCCGTGCGCAACTCCAGCTCGGCGGCGATGCGACGGACGTCGTCCTTGGTCATCTCCCCAACGGGGAACAGTAACTTCGCTAATGAATGCTTCGGCACCACCGAAAGCACGTAGGACTGATCTTTTGCGACGTCTAACCCTCTTCGGATCAGAGGAACCCCTCGATCCAAACTGATCCTTGCGTGATGACCAGTAGCGAGGTACTCGAACCCGAGTTGGGTCGCCCGGTCAACCAACGCAGCAAACTTGATGCTCCGATTGCATTCAATGCAAGGGTTCGGCGTCTCTCCGCCAAGGTAGCCCCGCACATACGGATCGACAACACTGTTTTCAAACTCCTCAGTGAGGTTAAACACCAGGTGTTTGATACCGAGTTGATGCGCCACAAAACGGGCATCCTCGACGTCGGCCACTGAACAACAACCCGAGTCCGAGGCTCCGCCCCAGAGTTTCAGGGTAACGCCGACCACTTCGTGACCCTCTTGCACCGCTAACGCAGCAGCCACCGAGGAGTCAACTCCCCCTGACATCGCCACCATGACTCTAGCCATGATAGAGCTCCAACGCCCTCGCTGGATAGTCGGTCACCACGACATCAATACCCATCGTTTGCACACGCCGTAGATCCTCCTCTTCGTTCACGGTCCAGACCCAAACCTCAAGTCCTTGCTGGTGCGCCCAGTCAACGAGTTGCGCAGTCAGATACTCGCTACCCATGAGGGTAAGCGGAAGCGAAAGCACCGCAAAGGCGGGTTCAGAGGTCACTTGATTATGGAAATCCTGATACCACCGAATGGCCTCAGCACTCGATGCAGCGGTGCGTACTGCTGGGAAAAGTTGCCGAAATCGAGCGAGCGGAGGATCAAGAAACGAAGCCACTACCACCCTTTTGCCCGTTGCATGCTCTTGCAGAAGCTCCCCGACCGTCCCCTCCACCCATGAGTCGGCCCCTAGGTCCTCCTTGATGTCGATTGAGACCTCGACATCTCCACTGATGGCGAGTACCTCCTCGAGTGTTGCGATCCCGACGCGACTTGGAGCGCTACCATTGCTCAGATCAAGCGTGGCGCGCAGGGCCTTAAGCGAATAGTCATGAATGGCGCCAACGAGGTTCGTCGTGGCTTCAAGATGGTCGTCATGGAACACGACAAGTTCGTGGTCCTTCGTGGGATGAATATCGAGCTCTAGAGCGACACCCAGATCGATTGCAGCACGACGAAAGGCAGCCATCGATGACGCAACCTCCTCGCCCATACCCCCACGATGCGCGGCGATGTGTGGACACTGAAGCCTTGGTGCAGCGGTCATGTCAACCCTCCTGGAGCGACTACAATCGTAGGCGAATGCTCGATCATCTTTTTCTTCGCTTCATAGCCTCGCTCAAAACCTCCCTCAGCTCTTCGATGCTTGAGCGCGCAGGTTTAGAAGAGCAGCTCCATAACGACCTCATGCTTGGAGATCTAACCTTCGAGACCTCCTACAGCCTACCGGGAGAGGCCTCCCCACCCCACGTGCGTGCCGACCTAACGGTCGAGTGGCCCACCTGGAGTCAAGGCTCCTACCGCAGTTGGACACTCGGCGATGGTATTGAAGACCCGATTGAGATCGTCATTGAGGTAGCTCTTCGTTTCACTGGCCTCAGCGCCCTTCCGATGACGCCTCAACAGCTTCTGACCCACCTGCCGCGTCACTCATCGCAGAGCATTCTCAATGCACCGATGGAACTCCAACGCGTCACCATCGAGACGAGCTATGACATCACGACCGACGACACGGAACTCAGTGCTGAGGTCGTCTACGAAACAACGTGTGTCATCGATGAACAGATCATCGATGACGATGAACGGGTGCAGGTAGCGATCAGTCAGCTCACCGGGTGGATCGCCTCCGTCCTCGTACAGGCAAGCGATATCCCTCTGACCTATCTGCAACTATGAGCACCATCATCTACGAATACCATCACGACTGGTTTAGAATGATGACTACCCAAAGCGATCGGAGGTAAAGCGCAGTGCGACCGATACCTGTTGCTTTCCACATCGGGCCACTTGTGCTCCACACCTATGGTTTCGGCCTTGGTATCACGTTTTGGTTCGCCTACTGGTACTTGAGCCGCCGGTTTCAGCACTACGGCCTATCGACAAAGTGGTTGGAAAAGTCCTTCATATGGATCATCGTCATGGCCGTGGTAGGTGCGCGAACGGTACACTGCATCGCCAATATCAGCTACTATCTCGCTCACCCAATCCTGGTGTTCGCGGTCTGGCAGGGCGGTCTCTCCTCCTATGGGGGGATCGCAGGCGGTCTGATCGTCGCTCTGTATGCACTACACAAGTACAACCCGGAAATATCCTTTCGGACAGCTGCTGACGTAACAGCTCCGGTGTTGTTGGCCGCCTGGGCCATGGGCCGATTGCTCGGTCCTCAGCTCATGTTCGCAGGTGGTGGCCATCCGACCACCGCTTGGTACGGCATGAAGTATGCCGGAGAGGTCGGCTATCGGATACCGGTGCCTATTTTTCAGTCCATCGAAACGATCATCACGTTTTCGATCGTACTTGGGCTGTCCCGGCTCTACCCACAATGGAAGATGCCAGCACTTTCACTCGCGGTTACCGCCTACGGCATCTGGTCGATCGGACGCTTCTTTGATGAGTACCTTTGGCTTGCGGTACCCCGTGTGTGGGATGCGGTCGAGGTCTTCGCACTGATCAGTCTGGCGGGGTCGATCATCGTGATGCTCGTGTTGCTTTCCAGAAGAGGCAAGGACACCACGGTGCTCGCGCCACCACCACAACCCCTTGCAGCCGCGGATGCACATGGCTGAACATACCTCTCTCTTCACGGATAGGTATGAGCTCACCATGCTCGAAGCATCGCTCCAGAGTGGGATCGGTACAAAGCGAGCGACCTTTGAGATTTTTGGACGTGGGCTAGGAGGGCGAGCCTATGGGGTCACCGCCGGCACCGCGCGAGTCGGCACGCTCCTCGAAGGGTTTACCTTTGACGAAGCTGATCTCGACTATCTCGGACGCAACTCCATCTGCTCCAGGGAGACGCTCGACTATCTAGCTAACTTCCGATTTGCGGGTTCAATCTACGCCTACCCTGATGGGGAGCTCTATTTCCCCTTCTCTCCCGTCTTGCGACTTGAGGCGAGCTTCGCCGAGGGACTGATACTCGAGACGCTCCTGCTCTCAGCGCTCAACTTCGACTCGGCCATCGCTACTGCGGCCTCACGAATGGTACTCGCCGCTCGCGGGAGAACATTGATCGAGATGGGGACTCGGCGCACCAATGAGAATGCTGGTGTCGTAGCGGCGAGAGCCGCCTACATTGCGGGTTTTGCAGCGACCTCCAACCTCGCCGCTGGGCAACAATACGCGATTCCAACGGCCGGTACCATGGGGCACGCAATCGTCCTCGCTCATGACAGTGAGGCAGCCGCCTTTCGCGCCCAACGAACCATTGCGGGAGAAGCGACAACAGCACTCGTCGATACGTACGATACTCTCAATGGCATCCGTACGGCTATCGATGTTTTCGGACCCTCACTTGCCGCTATTCGCATCGATTCAGGCGATCCCTTTGCTACCTCGATCGCCGCTCGACAGTTACTCGATAGCCTTGGGGCCACAAAGACACAGATCCTCGTCTCGGGAGATCTCGACGAGGCAGCGATCCACCGGCTACACGATGCCCCCATCGATGGCTTTGGCGTCGGCACCAAGCTTGTGACCGGTTCTGGCATCCCAACCGCGGGTTTTGTCTACAAGCTCGTCTCCATCGAGCGCGGAGGAGAACCGATTGCCGTCGCCAAACAGTCAGAGGCCAAGACCTCAGACGGCGGCGCCAAGGCCGCGTACCGACGTATACGTGCACAGCACGCTATCGACGAGTTCTCAATCGATCCCGAGGCCACAATCTCCTCAACGTCTGCGGATGCGTTGCGGCCGTTGCAGGTTCCAGTGATCGTCAACGGCGAGAAGGTTATCGATGACGATCTTGAACGCTGGCGACGACTCCATCAAGAGTCGCTCGAGGAGCTCGCATCCTGTAAAGATCTGCTCTCCGCCACAGCACCGCTGTTGCAATGCCACTATCTTGGCCCAGGAACGGTGAAGGTCTAACGTTCACGACTACTACTCCTATCTGAAAGGAATCTCTTATGACCATCGAGATGACATCACTTGAGGAGGCCGGACTCCATCGTCCCCAAGTCGAGGCCCTCCTACGGCATATGGAAGCCTACGTTGATGCCGGCAAAATCCCGGGGTTTGCCCTTCTCGTCGCTCGGGATGACGCGATTGCGCTCCGCCATTACTATGGGTTGGCTGATCCGGTTACCCAGACCCCAATCACCGATGCAACTCTTTATCGCATCTACTCGATGACCAAACCGATCACTTCGGCCGCGCTATTACAGCTTGCCGAGGCCGGATTGGTCGATCTCCAAGACCCCGTCGGTGACTACATCCCCTCGTTCCACAACATCCAGGTGCTCACCGGGGGGTCAACCTTGGAACCCGAGTATCGGCCTGCGATCGAACCTGTTCGGGTGTGGCATTTGCTCACCCACACCGCTGGGTTGACCTACGGCTTCCACAATCAAACCATCCTCGATGCGCTCTATCGTCAGCATGCCTCTGAGCTGAACCTCCCCGACGACCTCACCCTTGGAGAGTTGGTGGATCGCTACGCGCAACTTGGGCTTCTCTTTGATCCAGGTCACGGCTGGAACTACTCGGTGGCAACCGACGTCGTCGGCCGCCTGATTGAGGTCATTAGCGGCAGGCGGCTCTCGGAGTATCTTCGAGCCGAAATCTTCGAGCCGCTCGGAATGGTTGATACCACCTTCGAGGTCGATGCGGATCAACTTGGCAGGGTTGGTGGTCTATACCTACGGACTGAAGGCGATGGCATGCATCGTCTCGGTGGGCCAGTCCCTGAACGACGAGTCTTCCCCGTCGATATGGGCGGTGGCGGGCTCTACTCCACAATCGACGACTACCTTCGCTTTGTATTGATGCTGCTACACCGGGGGTCCTTGGATGGTAGCAGAATTCTTGGACCTCGAACCGTCGATCTGATGACGACCAATCACCTGCCCGGAGGTGCCGACGCGATCGACCTGTGTCGCTATCATCCCCAGCCGATTGACGAACCAGGCAAAGGTTTTGGCCTCGGGGTCTCTGTGGTCACCAATGCGGCTGCGGCAAAGAACTTCAGCTTGGACGGCGAATTCGGATGGGGTGGGATGGCAAGTACCAACTTCTTTATCGCTCCTCACGACCAGCTCAGCGTCATTTTCATGACCCAGTTAATCCCGTCAAGCGCCTACGCTTTTGGGCACGAAATTCACCGAATGTTGATACCTGCTCTGACCAGCTAATCATTGCAACCCCGTGCGTGAGTTCTACGGCCCATGCCGCACCTCGCGCAAGGCTCTTCACCCATGGGCCGTCAGGTTCAGTTCTGGCCTCATCGCAACGGGCACCCACATAGGAACAGCTCACTGCGTGGTCGACCTCGGTGACTGTAGCCAACGCCAACCTCGCCGGACAATCCTCCGGGCTCGATCCTCAGGCAATTACCCACACCACAGTGGCTTTGCACGCACGTTCTGAGTAGAGCTCCGAATCTGCACAAGCGCAACCACGATCCTCGCTGCAAGGAAGTCGCAGGCCGCAACAGCTCCAACCTCGCTGTTCGCGCACCCGAGAGCCATGATCGCATAGCTCCGACTGCCTCGTTACCGCTGGACAGGCAAAAGAGCCCACTGCAACCTCTGTCGCATCGCAACGACACGGTCCTCATCCCACTCGCCAGGTTTACCACTACTAGCCGTTGGTCCTTCAGTCGACGGGCCGCCACGAGATTCGCGACGCCAAACTTTGCCAGCCGGTCCCGGTGTTCGACGATGGCGCGCGAAGTTGTCGGACCGGCGGCGGTATCTGCTAGAACTTCGCGTCGCCTGCTCATCCCAGATCCGACTTGCATGACCACTGCACACACTGCCACCCACGATAGAGGTCGAGCCACCGGCTGATCCAGATCTGCCCATTGGTCATGGAATCGCACTCACGCAGGGAGTCGCGCTTCGAGCCTTCTTCGTCAAGACCGTTGACGAGGATGAGCTTCCCGACCCACGGAGCGGGAAGCGGCAGCTCTTCCTTCTCGCACCACCGGTAGACGGTGTACTTGCCCACCCCGATAGATGCATGACAACGTCTTCGACCACCCGTTCGTGCATTGGGGCCCACTGCCCGGACAGTAGGTGCGAATAACCCCGGCATGCCTAACCGCACGGGCGTGGTCGATACGTGGATGCCCGCAGAGCTAACTCTCGGGTCAGCCATCCCCATCAGGGGCATCAAGGGGAGAGACGAGCTTGGCGATATCCACCCTGCGTGCCTCCGCGGGAATCGCCTCATAGCCATGGGTGCGTGCCGCCGCCAGCGTAGCGAAGTGATCGAACGAGCGATCGAGTGCCCGTAACTCATCAACGGTTAGCCAGCCGGTGCCTTCGTGGATACCGCTAACCTCACGCCAATCCAGACTCAGCTTGCTGACAAATCTCCGATAGACCCTGAAGCGTTCGACGACGGTTGCAATCATCTGCTCTGCAAGCGCATTGAAGCCGCTCGTGAGCTCGCCAGCATCATCGGCAACGGTGATGCCAAGATACTTGAGACGCCAAGGGTGTTCCCGTCGACTGGGAACCTCAACCGCCTCCACAAAGTCATATTTTGCCAGCTGTCGAAGATGGAACGAGCAGTTGGCTGCCGTCGTTCCCAGGATGCGGGCAGCATCGGCCGCCGTGATACTCTCGTGCTGCCCAAGCAGATCGATCAGTGCCAGCCGTAGCGGATGCGCGAGAGCCTTGATTGAACCGACATCTGCGAGCACTCGCGTCGGCATGGGCTCATGTTGCGTCGTTGGTGGGGTACTATCTTCGTTTGGCATACATCCTCCATGAGGAGCGACAGGACTACACGATCACCATGCCCGATCACGATCCGCTGCCACTCCAGTATGACACAGCATCCTATGGGCAACGTCGTGCGTGCCCATCCTCCTTACGGTGCAATACAAAGCGCTAGTGATGGAAGCCGTTGACATGCGACGATGTGGGCATAGGAGCGTCAAGCTCCTCGAGTTCCTGGACGGCTCGCTTGATATCGTCGACAAACAACGCGGCCATGTCACTTCGGAAGCCGTTGCGCAAGACCGCTCTCATGATCAGCTCATCCGACAAATTATCGGGCATTGGATAGACCGGTACCTGCCATCCACGCTCCCGCAGCTTCGAAGAGAGATGGTGGAGGTTCCAGTTGGGGTTTGCATCGGCGGTTTTGGTCCACGCAACCACCGGCAGTGCGTCACCCCGAGCGATGACCGACATCGATGCGAGATCATCGAGTCCCGCAGCGATGATGGCGGCGGTATGTTGGGTCTCGCGTTGCACCCGCGTGTAACCCTCAAAACCTAAACGGATCAGGTTGTAGTACTGGAGCAGCACTTGTGCGCCAGGACGAGAAAAATTGAGTCCGAAGGTTGGCATCTCCCCCCCAAGGTAGGAGACCTTGAAGATCAACTCGTCAGGCAACAGATCTTTGGTCCGCCACAACACCCAGCCAAGACCGGGGTAAACCAAACCATACTTGTGACCCG
The DNA here is from genome assembly GCF_027319265.1 of Ferrimicrobium sp. Taxonomy (NCBI): domain Bacteria; kingdom Bacillati; phylum Actinomycetota; class Acidimicrobiia; order Acidimicrobiales; family Acidimicrobiaceae; genus Ferrimicrobium; species Ferrimicrobium sp. The sequence goes on from NZ_DAHVNP010000024.1 coordinate 46,966, forward strand.
AAGTGTTGATCGAGTGCACGCGTTCAAGGGAGAAATCCCACACCAATTCCGGTTGGAGGAAAGGTGCAACAAAGCCACCCGATGCCGCGTCGACGTGGACCGGGATGTCGAGTTCTGTCCGGGCGGCGAGATCATCCAGCGCTCGAGTGATCTCTGCGATAGGCTCGTAGATGCCGGTGTAGGTCACGCCGAGAATAGGAACGACGCCGATAGTTCGCTCATCGACCGCCTCAAGGACTCCACGGGCGGTGAGGTACGGCTCCTCATGGGTAATTGGGACGTAGCGCGGCTCGACCTCAAAGTAGTTCGCAAACTTCTCCCACACGACCTGCACCGATGAGCTAAAGACGATATTGGGTCGATCGACATCCTTACCTTGAGCTCGTCGTTTGGCCATCCACCTTCGTTTCAGGGCCAGCCCAGCAAGCATACATGCCTCAGATGAGCCGGTCGTTGAAGTTCCGATCACATTTTCTGGGTCTGGTGCATGCCATAGGTCGCCGATAATCGCGATGCACCGATCCTCAATCGCGGCAGTCTGCGGGTACTCATCCTTGTCGACAATATTCTTGTCGACTGCCTCAAGATAGAGCTGATCTGCTTCAGGCTCCATCCAGGTCGTGACAAACGTAGCAAGATTCAGTCGTGCGGAACCGTCGAGGTCGATCTCATCGCTGATCAACTGGTAAGCCGCCTGGGCGCTCATCCCAACAGGGGGAATTTGGTACTTAGGAATTTCGTGATCAGGTCCGTCAGCATACACAGGGTTCACCCGTATGCCATCAGACGTCTCGTTGGAATCATGGCCGCCACTAAGTCGAGTCATCGTATCGTCCTCCTCCGGACAAGGATAGCAGACGCCCCTTGGCGAACACTGAGTGCTAGGAGGAGGCAAGCTCCTCGACGATGGCGTTATTGAGCACTGGCCACCGATTCTTTGCCCACCCACCAAAAGGTTTTGCGCCAAGAAAGACGGCGAAAAACCGCTGGGTGGGATCGATCCACAGAAAAGAGCCGCTCTGTCCAAAATGACCATAGCTCTGCTCCGATACCGCCGATCCCATCCAATGTGGTGACTTCGTGCCCCGCACCTCGGGTCCAAGACCCCACGAGTTGGGGTCTTGACGACCAAAGCCTGGCAACACACCGACCAGTTCAGGGGCAAAGGGAGTGCGAAGAGCCATGAGGGTTTCGCTGGTAACAAGCGAAGGATAGCACAGCACCCTCACCAAACTGACGAGATCAGCGATTGTCCCAACGAGCCCAAAGGCGGCCCCTGTGACTGGTCCTGTAGCGAGTAGACCTGGAGGATAGCTAGCTTGAGTCATGCCAGCAGGCTCCAAGACGGCCTCCCTCGCATAGTGATTAAAGGGCATTGTGCAGTGCTGCGCGATTCCATAACCCAGCAGTTCATAGCCGAGGTTGGAGTACATGCGCCGTTCATGCGGCGCGCAAATCGGTCGAACCTGCCAAGGCGTGCTCATAGACACATCGGCTACCTCGCCAGTAGGAAGACCCGACGCATGCGCCAGGAGATCCTCCACGATGAGTTGATAGTCACCCAGCGGCTCCCACCGCTGCAGGGAAGCCTCCTCAATAGCCACATGCACTGCGAGTGCGGTGACCAGCTTCGAGACCGAGGCCCAAGGCCGCGCAATATTGCCTTGGCTCTGATACCGTACCACGAGTTCCTCAGCGCCGACGTACCCGTAGGCGAGATCCTCACCTGGGCGCAGCGCATCCCCTATGGCAGCACCCATCGCTACCCGACTCAATGAAGGCCTTACTCGGCTGCTGCCTCTTGTTCGGCGATCTGTCGTCGAACCTCATCCATGTCGAGCGCCTCGATCTGGGAGATGATCTCGGCAAGAGCTTGGCGAGGCAATGCACCGGGCTGCGCGTAGAGCAATACCTGGTCACGAAAGGCCATCAACGTCGGAATCGACATGATCTGAAACGCCTGAGCAAGCTCTCGCTCTGCCTCTGTATCAACCTTGCCAAAGACGATATCTGGGTGTTCCTGAGAGAGTTCATCGTAGACCGGAGCGAACGCCCGACACGGCCCACACCAGGCTGCCCAAAAGTCGACCAGCACGATTCCGTTACTCTCGACCGTCTCGTTGAAGTCCGCTGCTGTCAAATTACGTGTTGCCATCTCTTTCCTTCCTCGATAACGACTTTAACAATTATACCCCCACTGGTATTCCAGCGTTACCGTACCCGGAGCGGGAGTCGAACCCGCATGGCCCAAAGGCCCGGGGGGTTTAAGCCCCCTGCGTCTACCATTCCGCCATCCGGGCGCTCGTCACCTACTCGATGTCGCACCTAACAGGAGACCCTCAAGTAGTTCACGATCGGACTGGTAGAGTCTCCACGTCGCCCATACCCCGACAGGAGTAAACCCTCCAGCCAAGTAAAAGGCGACATGTGCATGGAGACACTTTACACCCGCTCGGGCACCACCAACACCGCGACCCTGCATATGAGCAAGTGCTGGTCGGCCGCTTCGATAGCTCGTATTGGCCAGATCTAGCGCCTCCCGGCTCACCGAAGCGCCCGCCTGACGCACGCCACCATGTGATTCCAACCGCGAGACGGCAGCAACCAACGAACGGTCGACCAACCAGAACCAGTTGGACTGCGGAGTACCCTTGCGATCAAAGGGCGCAAGTTCGATGACGATCGGACGTCCAGTAGCGGACCTGAAGGCGGCACGAAACGGAATCTCTGCGATCCGACCAAGCTGTTCCTCTACCCAGAGGTGATCATCCGCATCGGAAACCCACGCCGACTCAGACGTGCTGGCGCCCACGCCTACGAACCAGAACCGCGGTGACGATCAAAACGGCTGCCACCGGAGCAAGGCGCTTGATGATGGGCTTTGCCAAGACACGAAGGGCATTGAGTTCTTGGGGTTCCTCCTCGACACGGACCTCGTGCTCTTCTCCAGCGCTATCCACCTCCTCGACCTCCCCAGACTCGCTCTGGCCAATCAAGGCGGCGAGCCGTTGGGCAAACTCGCCCATGAGTTTCTCAGAGACTTCGTTCAGCACTCCACGTCCGAACTGCGCAACCCTGCCTGCGATCGTGAGATCCACGTCGACCGTCACCCGAGTCGTCTCGTCTCCCTCGGGAATCAGACGGGCCGTAACGACCGCACTGGCGTTACCCTGGCCCTTGGTCTCTCGACCCTCTGCACGCAACACAGCGATGTGATGCTCTTGATCCTTGGACTCGAAACGTGCGACACCTGCGTAGTTCGCCGTGATGGGACCAACCTTGATCTTCACGGATCCTTTATGCTCATCACCCTCAACCGAGGAGAGTGATGCACCGGGGAGGCAGGGTGCGATCTGCTCGAGATCGGTCAGGATCTCCCATGCACGATCCACTCCGACTGGTACGATGAACTCGTTTACAATCTCCATGTCAATTCCTCTCTACGGCTTGTACGTGCTCAAGATCCTGGCGAGTATCGACATCGAACGGATCTCCCGGACAAGGAACCTCTACGGCCTCGACACGATCAAAAATCGACCTCGCACCGACATCGCCAAAGCGCTCAAGCAGGCCAAAGACCGATAGTGTCAGCTTAACAGGGTTCGCCCTCACCCCCGCATAGGTCGCGATGGCCACACCGTTCGTGCGAGCACATACTACCCTTCTCCACGCCTCCTGGGGGATGTATGGCTGATCACCAAGGCCCACCACCACGGCGCCCAACCCTACAGCCCTTGCCCGATCCAGGGCCAACGCCAGTGAACTCGCGAGACCATCCTGTGGTCGCGGATTTCGAAGCTCCACAAAGTTCCTTGGCGACAACGACGCGATGCTTGCATCCCGCGTGACCACGAAGTGCGCAGCGGCAGGGACCTCAGCGGCTGCATCGAGTACCCAACTCACCAACGGACGGCCGTGAAGGTCAACGAGCAACTTATGGACAGAGGAGTCAAAACGGCTCCCGAAACCGGCGGCAAGAACGACAATCCCCGTCGACCTCAGCTCCTGATCTGCCGTGTTTACCAAGTCATCGCCCCTTCGGCATGAATGGGACCTGCACTCTCCGAGAGCGAACCAGCAAGGCGACGCTCACGCCGAGCGATAATCTCAGCGAGTATCGAAACAGCGGTCTCCTGAGGAGTCCTCGCGCCGATATCGAGACCGATCGGACCGCAGACCCGTTGACGAATCTCCTCTACTGCGATTCCTTGGGTCACCAGTCGGCTGACTCGGTCAGCCTGGGTTCGTCGGGATCCCATTACGCCGATATAGCCTGCGCGAGTCGCGAGTGCCGCCTCGATAGCTGGTACGTCAAACTTTGGATCATGGGTGAGGATGCAGATGGCATCACGCTCGCTGAGCGATGCGCCCCATGTAGTGAGGTAGTCATTCGGCCACGCCACCACGACCTCATCGGCCTTCGGGAAGCGTGCCTCAGTCGCAAAGACGGCCCGAGCGTCGACCACCACCACTCGATAACCAAGCAGTTTGGCCGCTTGCGCTAGTGCGTCACTGAAGTCCACAGCACCGAAAATCAGCATGGTTGGCGGCGGCGCTGAAACCGCCATCACCACAGCAACCTCCCTGGAACGCGACTGACCCCTTCGACCATAGGAGCGTCTCGTTCCCTGGGCCTGTTGCAACACCCCGGCAGCATCCCTTGCCACCACACGATCGAGATCCGCGTTGCCAAGGCTACCTAGCACCTCGCCATCTCCAAGGATCAGCATCGATGCACCAACCGCCGGTGGGACAACCGCACGGTTTTCTTCGACAAAGTAGGAGTCCAAGTCCTCATTCACCGAGTAGACCGTAGCGATGACGAAGGGAGTATCCTCTTGCAAAGCCTCAGCAAGACGATCGAGATAGCCGGGGGGCTCCGGTTGTACCAAGATATGGAATGTGCCGCCACAGGTCAAACCAACGGCTACCGCCTCGTCATCCGAGAATCCAAAGGCCAAGGTGGTCGCCTCCTTGGGGGTCTCGGTCCCGAGAATACCAAAACTTCGCAGTATGGGCTCCGGAGCATCGAGTCGTAACAACGCCTCGGTGACAACGGCACCCTCAACACACCCTCCTGACACCGACCCAACGACTTCGCCATCCTCGTTCACCGCCATCAAGGCACCAGGCTCTCTCGGTCCCGAACCTTCAACCGCCACAACTGTGGCGAGGGAGCAACGTTTGCCCTGTGCCCTCCACTGCAGAACTCGTTCGACTACCTCGATCATCTAAGCACCGTTGCATCTAAGTGATTAATAGTGAGTCCACTCATAATGATGCACCTCTTACAAGGTTCTCGTCTCGGACTTCATGCTCACTTGTCCAAGAGTCGTTCTTGCCTCTCCGAGCACGGCCAGTATTGCTACTGGTCTTACGCGCTCTCTCCAGGTGATAAGTCAACCCATCATCTGAACTGTCGTCTGTACCCGATAAGGGCCTGGGAACGAACAGGGCACTGGCCTCAACTAGGCCAGGACTGGTAGCCGACCAGTCACGGATATTGAGCCCAGCATTGGCATCGCGATCCACCTCAACGTCACAGGTCTCACAGGTCAGTCTCTTGGCGAGCTTTGCACCCATGAGTCTGCCAGAGCAGTCATGGTGGATCTGCGATGAAGGGAAGAAGCGATCAACGACGACTACCGTTACTCCGGCTCGTTTG